>CALKAA010000280.1 GCA_937983495.1 uncultured Gemmobacter sp.
CCCCGCCATCCGCCGTCACGGCGGCATTGTTCGACATGTTCTGCGGCTTGAACGGCGCAACCGACAGCCCGCGCCGCCGCGCCGCCCGGCACAGCCCCGCCACCAGCATGGACTTGCCGACATTGGAGCCGCAGCCCTGAATCATCAGTGCTTTCATGCCCCGCCTCCTGTGCTGCGGATCTTGCGGGAGCCTCCGGCGGGGATATTTGCCGCCAAGATGAAAGACAAGCGCGCGCCCTCCTTTTCATCTTGGCAAAAATATCCCGGGGTCCGGGGCAGCGCCCCGGGGATTTGTCGAAGGGGCGAACGCATCAGAACTCGACCCCGGCCTGACCTTTGATGCCAGAGCGGAACGGGTGCTTGATCAGGCTCATCTCGGTCACCAGATCGGCGGCTTCGATCAGGGCCTCCTTGGCGTTGCGCCCGGTCAGGCAAACATGGGTGAGGGGCGGCTTTTCATCGCGCAGGAAGGCCAGAACCTCGTCGATGTTCAGGTAATCATAGCGCAGGGCGATGTTGATTTCATCAAGCAGGACAAAGCGGATTTCGGGATTGCGGATCAGCTCTTTGGCCTTTTCCCAGCCGCGCTGCGCTGCCGCGATGTCGCGGCTTTTGTCCTGGGTTTCCCAGGTGAAGCCCTCGCCCATGGCGTGAAACTGGCACAGATCGGCAAAGTTGCCCTCGATCAGCCGCCGCTCGCCCGTATCCCACGCACCCTTGATGAACTGCACCACGGCGCAGGGCATTTCATGCGCGATGCAGCGCAGGATCATCCCGAAACCGGAGGAGCTTTTGCCCTTGCCCGCGCCGGTATGCACGATGATCAAGCCCTTTTCGCCCTCTTTCCTCGACATCATCTTGTCGCGCGCGGCTTTTTTCTTGGCCATCTTGCTGGCATGGCGCGCGAGATCGTCGAGCGTCTGCATGTCGCTTGTATCGGTCATCGTGACGGTCCCTTACTTGACAGGCCCCCTGCAAATGACAGAGGTATGGGTCATTGAGCGCTGGTGCCTGTCGTAAGACAGGTGAAAAGGGAATGCGACAGGTTTTGCGACCCATCGGGTCGGGGAACCGAAGCGCAGCCGCCCCCGCGACCGTGACCGGAAAGGTCTGTTCATGCCACTGGCTGCAAGGCTGGGAAGGCGGGCAGAGCGCCGGGGCCGAAATGCCTCGATATCCGCAAGCCGGGAGACCTGCCAGCGCCTGCACTGAAACGCGCGGACGGGGTGTTCCGTGACCTTCGGATATGGGCAGCCTTGCCCAAGCCGTCGGCGATTCCCCGTTTGCCTTGTCCACGGGGGATCTATGGGCACTGTTCTACTTGTCTGCACCACCTGCCGCGCGGGGCAACCCGTGCCTGAGGGGGAGGCTTGTGCTGGCACACAACTGCATGACGCGCTGCTGCCTCACCTTCCGGAAGGGGTGACGTTACGCGGGGTCGAGTGTCTTTCGGCCTGTGACAATGGCTGTGCCATTGCGCTGAGCCAGCCAGGTGGCTGGACCTATGTCTATGGCCGCATGGCCCTTGAGGATGTGCAAGAGATCGCACGCGGGGCCGAACTCTATGCCGCTACCGCAGATGGGCTTGTGCCATGGCGCGAGCGGCCTGCGATTTTCCGCAAGCAAAGCCTTGCCCGTATTCCTCCGATGGAGAGTTGAATGACCGATCTGACCAAAATTCCCGTGACTGTGATCACAGGCTTCCTGGGGGCGGGCAAAACAACGCTGATCCGTCACCTGATGCAAAATCCGCAGGGCAAGCGTCTGGCAATCCTCGTGAACGAGTTTGGCACTGTGGGCGTGGATGGCGACATTCTGAAATCCTGCGCCGATGAGAACTGCCCGGCGGAGAACATTGTCGAGCTGGCGAATGGTTGCATTTGCTGCACGGTGGCCGATGATTTCATCCCGACGATCGAGGCGCTGATGGCGATGCCGCAGCGCCCTGACCATATCCTGATCGAGACCTCGGGCCTTGCGCTGCCCAAGCCGCTGCTCAAGGCGTTCGATTGGCCCGCGATCCGCTCGCGTATCACGGTGGATGGTGTGGTCGCTCTGGCCGATGCCGAGGCCGTGGCGGCAGGGCGCTTTGCCCCCGATGTGGCGGCGGTGGATGCACAGCGCGCGGCAGATGATAGTCTGGACCATGAAACCCCGCTGTCCGAGGTGTTCGAGGATCAGATCGCCTGCGCCGATATCGTGCTGCTGTCCAAGGCCGATCTGGCGGGCGAGGCCGGTGTGGCGGCGGCCCGCGCGGTGATCGAGGCCGAGGCTCCGCGCAAACTGCCGATCCTGCCGATGAGCGAGGGCGTGATTGATCCGCGCGTCATTCTTGGCCTGAATGCCGCTGCCGAGGATGATCTGGCGGCGCGGCCCAGCCATCACGATGGCCATGACGATCACGAGCATGATGATTTTGAAAGCGTGGTGATCGACCTGCCCGAGGTCGCTGATATTGACGATCTGGTGTCGCGGGTGCAGCGCCTGGCCACCGAATGCCACGCCCTGCGGGTGAAGGGCTATGTGGCGGTGGCGGGCAAGCCGATGCGTCTGTTGGTGCAGGCCGTGGGCGAGCGCGTGCGGCATCAGTTCGACCGGCCTTGGGGGGATGCCCCGCGCGCGGGTCGTCTGGTGGTGATCGCCGAGCATCACGACATTGACGAACCCGCCATCCGCGCCGTGCTGGGGGCCTGATCCGCCATGCATGTCGTCTTCCGCGAAAGTCATGGGCTGGAGGAGGCAGAAACGCCGTTCGATCCGGGGCAAGACCCGGCCGAACTGGTGGTTCTGTCCTTTTCCGACAGCGACCTTGGCGCTTTCGCGGCGGGATGGCATCGCGGCAAGGGGCGGTTGCCGTCGCTGCGCCTGCAAAATCTGGTGGCGCTGAAACATCCGGTTTCGGTGGACACCTATGTTGAGGCCACCCTTTCGGGCACCAAGGCGATCTTGGTGCGCCTGATCGGGGGGGCGGCCTATTGGCCCTATGGCCTCGCTTCGGTGCAGGATCTGGCGCGGCGCAAGGGCATTGCGCTGGCTGTGCTGCCGGCTGATGGGCGGCCCGATCCGGCGTTGGAAGCGGCTTCCACCCTGCCGGTCTCTACCCTCTATCGGTTGGCGGTTTTGTGTGATGCCGGGGGGGCGGTGGCGGCGCAGGCCGCCTTGGCGCAACTCGCGCTGGCGGCGGGGCTATATGCCGGGCCAGTGCCGGGTGACAAGTCCATGCCGGACTGGGGATTTTACGATCCCGCGCGCGGCGTGGTTGCGGGGCCGGAGGGCGCCTCGATTCTGGTCAGTTTCTACCGCAGCTATCTGACCGCCGCCGATACCGGCCCGGTGGATGCGGTGATTGGAGCGCTGCGCGCCGAGGGGATCAGCGCGATGGGTGTATTCGCGCCCTCGCTCAAGGCGTCGGGTTTTGCCGACTGGATGGCCCCATATCTGCGCGCTTGCCCGCCCCGTGCCATTGTCAACCTGACGGCCTTTTCCGCCAAGGCCGAGGATGGCGCGACGCCCTTCGATGCCTGCGATTGCCCGGTCTTTCAACTCGCGCTTTCCACCGCGCGCAAACGCGATTGGGCGGCAGCTGAGCGTGGCCTTTCGCCCGCCGATCTGGCAATGCATGTTGTGCTGCCCGAGGTGGACGGGCGGCTGTTCGCGGGCGTCGTTTCATTCAAATCACCGGGCAAACGCGACCCCGATCTGCAATTTTCGCGCTTTGCGCACCGCGCCGATGCCGCGCGCGTGGCGGCGGTGGTGGCCAAGGTGCGCGCTTGGCTGACGCTGGCGGAGACCGATGCTGCGCAGCGAAAGTTGGCGGTGGTGCTGTCCACCTATCCCGGCAAGGCGCATCAAATGGCCCATGCCGTTGGCCTTGATGCCTTGGCCTCGGTGGAGGCCGTTCTGGCTGATCTGGCGATGGCTGGCTATGCTGTGACCCCGGCGCGCAGCTTGGCACAGGCTTTGTTGACAGAGCGCCTGTCATGGTCGCTAAGCGACTATCTTGCCGCGCTGGACACCCTGCCGCAAAGCCTGCGCGACGACCTGCATGCTGCCTGGGGCAGGCCGGAAACGGACCCGGCCTTTGCCGATGGGGCCTTTCATTTCGCTGCGCAGCGCAGCGGGGCCGCGCTGGTGGCGCTGCAACCCGAACGTGGGGACGTGGCGCAGCGCGATGGCGAGTATCACGACCTGTCGCGCATCCCGCGCCATGGTTATGTGGCGTTTTACCTCTGGCTGCGGGCGCAGGGGGTGCACGCGCTGATCCATATGGGCGCGCATGGCACGCTGGAATGGCTGCCCGGAAAGTCTGTTGCTTTGTCAGATGCTTGCTGGCCAGAGGCATTGATCGGTTCCTTGCCGGTGATCTATCCTTTCATCGTGAATGACCCCGGCGAGGCCGCGCAGGCCAAGCGTCGGATCGGCGCGCTGACCCTTGGCCACCTGCCGCCCCCCATGGTGCAATCGGCGCTGCCAGAGGGCATGGCGCGGCTGGAGCGACTGCTGGACGAATATTCCACCGCCGATGGGCTGGACCCTGCCCGGCGCGACCGGCTGATCGGGTCGATCCGCAGCGAGGCGCAGGCGCTTGGCGTCGAAGAGGATCTGGGCTTGCCGCCCGATGCCAGCGCCACCGAGGCGATGACGCGGATTGATCGCTTCGTCTGTGACATCAAGGAAAGCCAATATGGCGACGGGCTGCATGTCTTTGGGCAGGGTGAAGGCGAGCGTGCCGGGCTGCTGACGGCGCTGAACGGGCGGCGTGTGGCGGCGGGGCCGTCGGGCTCGCCCCATCGCGGGCGCAGCGATGTTTTGCCCACGGGGCGCAATCTGTTCGCTGTGGACCCGCGCGCCGTGCCCAGCCGCGCCGCCCATGCCCAAGGCGTGAAGCTGGCCGAGGAATTGCTGCGCCGCCATTTGCAGGATCATGGCGACTGGCCGCGCGGGCTTGTCGTAGATCTGTGGGGCAGCGCCACCATGCGCACGGCGGGCGAAGATTTCGCCATGGCGCTGCATCTGGCGGGGCTGGTGCCGGTGTGGGATGCCGGGTCGGGCCGTGTGTCAGGGGTAGAGGTGCTGCCGCTGGCGCTGCTCAACCGCCCGCGCATTGATGTGACGCTGCGGGTCTCGGGGCTGTTTCGGGATGTCTTTCCTGGCCTTGCCACGTTGTTTGAGACAGGCGCACAAGCCTTGGCTGCGCGCGACGAGATGCCCGAGGATAACCCCTATCGCCTTGCTACCGCACGGGTTTATGGCCCCCGCCCCGGCCAGTATGGCTTGGGCATGGCACCCGAGGACTTCTCGCCCGAGGCGCGGGCGGCGGCGGGCGAAGCGTGGCTTGCGGCCTCCAGTTGGGCGCTTGGGGCTGATGGTCGCAGCCGCGATGATCGTGCAGGGCTTGAGGCACGGTTGCGCAGCGCTGACAGTTTTGTGCATGCGCAGGATTTGCCGGAAAGCGATTTGCTCCTCGCGGCCGATTATGCCGCGCATGAGGCCGGGTTTGCTGCGGCGATGGCGCGATTGGGGAAGGCCGAGCCTGCGCTGTATCACCTGGACATAACCCAGCCAGATCGCCCGCGCGCACGGTCTTTGACCGAGGAGATCGCGCGGGTCACCCGTGCCCGCGCCGCTGATCCGGGGTGGGCTGATGGCATGATGCGCCACGGTTTTCGTGGTGCCGCAGAGATCGCGGCGACGTTGGATCATATGGCTGCCTTTGCGCATCTGGCTGGGGTGGTGCCATCCCATCTATTTGATTTGTATCACGAAGCCACGCTCGGCCGGGCTGAGGTCATAGCCTTCATGGCGACCGAAAATCCCGGCGCATTGCAGGCCTTGCGTGACGTTTTTCTGCGTCTGCATGACGCGGGGTTATGGGTGACACGGCGCAACTCCATCGCGGCGGAGTTGGGCAGATGAGTGGGTTTGCGGTGCAAGGCTGGTGCCCCGGTGCGCTGCGCCCGATGATGTCGGGTGATGGGCTTGTGGTGCGGGTGCGGCTTCCGTTTGGGCGCATGACCAAAGGGCAAGCCGTGGGCTTGGCGGATGCAGCGATGCAGCATGGCAATGGCCTGATCGACCTGTCGGCGCGTGGAAACCTGCAATTGCGCGGTGTAGGGCAGGCCAGTCATCCGACATTGATCGCAGATTTGCAGGCCCTGGCTTTGGTGGATGAAGATGTGCAGGCCGAAGCACGCCGCAACATCCTCGTCACGCCCTTTGCCGACACTGAAACACTGGCACTTGCGCAGAGATTGACAGAGGCGATGCGGGACGGGCCTGATCTTCCCGGCAAGTTCGGCTTTGCGGTGGACACGGGCAAACGCCCGATCTTGCAGGACATCTCGGCAGATATCCGGCTGGAGCATGACGCGGCAGGGAGGCTTCTGCTGCGCAGCGACGGCATGGCGCTTGGCCTGCTGGTTTCTGCTGAAACGGCTCCTGAACAAGCCGTCACATTGGCACGTTGGTTCATCGAGCAAGGTGGAATGCAGGATGGCCGGGGGCGAATGGCGGCGCTGATTGCACGCGGCATCACTCCGCCGGGCGCCACGACAGCACCCGCAGCAGCGCAGCATGCGCCGGAGCCGGGTTTGCGGGCTGATGGGGCGCTGGTCGCGTTGGAATTTGGTCAGATGCGGGCTGAAACCTTGCATGCTCTGGCCGCGCTCGGCCCGCTGCGGGTTACCCCTTGGCGGATGTTGCTGATCGAGGGGGCGCGCGCCTTGCCCGCGTTACCCGGCGTGATCCTTGATCCTGCCGATCCGCTGCGTCGGGTCGAGGTCTGCACTGGCGCGCCGGGTTGCCTGCAAGCGCATGCGCCCTTGCGCGATCTGGCGCGCAGCCTCGCACCGCATCATGGCAAAGGTGTGTTGCATCTGAGCGGTTGCGCCAAGGGGTGTGCTCATCCGGGGCGGGCGGCTGTGACTCTGGTGGCGACGCCCGGCGGCTTTGACCTGATCCTGAACGGCACCGCGCAAGATGCGCCCTGCCAGCGTGGCATTCTCGCGCAAGATATTGATCTGAAAGGACTTATGTGATGCCGTATCTGTATGAAACTGACGGCGCGAAGATTTATGAGCAATCATTCGCAACGATCCGCGCTGAGGCCAATCTGGCCAGCTTCACCGCCGAGGAGGAGGTGGTGGTGGTGCGCATGATCCACGCCGCCGGGATGGTCGGGCTGGAAAATCATGTGCGCTTTACCCCCGGCATGGTGAGTGCGGCCCGTGCCGCGCTGGAGGATGGCGCGCCCATTCTCTGCGATGCGCGCATGGTCAGCGAAGGCATCACGCGCACCCGGTTGCCGCGTGGCAATCAGGTGATTTGCACGTTGCATGACCCCGAAGTGCCGGGCCTTGCGGCGCAGATGAGGAACACCCGAAGCGCCGCCGCTTTGGAGCTTTGGCGGCCAAATCTGAAAGGTGCGGTTGTGGCGATCGGCAATGCTCCTACTGCCTTGTTTCACCTGTTGAACATGCTGGAAGACCCGTCCTGCCCGCGCCCGGCGGCGATCATCGGCTGCCCGGTGGGTTTTATCGGTGCGGCGGAATCGAAAGATGCGCTGATGGCTGCCCCTCCGGTGCCAAGTCTCATTGTGCAAGGTCGGCTGGGTGGTTCGGCCATCACGGTGGCCGCCGTCAACGCGCTCGCCAGCCGAAAGGAATGACCATGGGCCGGATCATCTGTGCGGGCCTCGGACCCGGTGACCCGGACCTGATCTCGGTTCGGTCTGACCGTGCCATTCGCGGCGGCACACACATTGCCTATTTTCGCAAGGCCGGGCGGCAGGGGCAGGCGCGCGCCATCGTGGAGGGCATGCTGCGCAGCGACGCGGTAGAACACGCGATGGAATATCCGGTGACAACCGAGATCCCCTTTGACAGCCCGGATTATAACCGCTTGCTGGCTGATTTCTATGATGGCTGGGCCGCGCGGTTGCATGAATTGGTGCAGCATGGCCAAGATGTTGTGGTTCTTTGCGAGGGCGACCCCTTCTTCTATGGCTCTTTCATGCACCTGTACACGCGGCTGAAGGATGTCGTGCCGGTCGAGGTGATCCCCGGTATCCCCGGCATGGTCGGCTGCTGGCATGCCACGGGGCAGCCGGTGACATGGGGCGACGATGTTCTTACGGTGTTGATGGGGACGCTGCCCGAGGCCGATCTGCTGCGCCATATGCAGCAATCCGACGCGCTGGCGATTATGAAAACCGGGCGCAATTTGCCGCGCGTGCGGCGGGCATTGGCGATGGCCGGGCGCTTGCAGGATGCCTGGCTGATTGAGCGCGGCACCATGCCGGGGCAGCGGATGCAGCGCTTGGCCGAGGTGGACACCGAGGACTGCCCCTATTTTGCTATCGTCGTGGTGCATGGCCATGGCCGCCGTCCGGTGGCGGAGGGCGCAGCATGAGCGGCTGGATCGCCGTTGCGGGCCTTGGCCCCGGTGCCGAGGCGCTGGTGACGCCCGAAGTCACATCGGCTTTGGCGCAAGCCACGGATGTGATTGGCTATATTCCCTATGTCGCCCGCGTTTCGCCGCGTGCGGGGCTGGTTCTGCACCCCAGCGACAACCGGGTGGAGCTGGATCGGGCGGCCCATGCCATTGCCTTGGCACAGGCGGGGCGGCGGGTGGTGATTGTCTCCTCGGGTGATCCGGGGGTATTCGCTATGGCCTCGGCCCTGTTCGAGGGGCTGGAGGCGCGGCCCGATTGCCATGACCTTGATATTCGCATCCTGCCCGGTATCACCGCGATGCTGGCCGCAGCGGCGCGGGCGGGCGCGCCCTTGGGCCATGATTTTTGCGCCATCAACCTGAGTGACAATCTCAAGCCGTTCTCTGAGGTCGAGCGTCGCCTGCGCCACGCTGCAAGAGGCGGTTTTGCCATGGCCTTCTACAATCCGCGCTCCGCCAGTAGGCCGCATCAGTTCGCCGCGGTGCTGGCGATCCTGCGGGAGGAATGTGAAAGTGAACGCTTGATCACATTTGCCCGCGCAGTCTCAACCCCGGAGGAGCGTTTGCTGACCATTACTCTGGCAGAGGCTCTGCCCGATATGGCCGATATGCGCACGGTGGTGATTGTGGGCAATGCTGCTACGCGGCGGGTGGGGCGGTGGGTTTACACGCCGCGCTCGGTTTCCGCATGAGCAAGCCAGGCCATCACCGCTTCGGGCGTGCTGACAAGGTGCCTGCCCGGCAGGGCGGGGCGCTCGATCAGGATGAGCGGCACGCGCAAGGCGCGGGCCGCGGTGATCTTGGCCTCTGCCCCGGTGCCACCGGCGTTTTTTGCGACAAGATGTGTGATGCGATGGGACTGCATCAGGGCCAGATCGGCGGCATGGTCGAAGGGGCCACGCGCCACGATCACGCTGCAATCGGGCAGGGGAGGAGATTCGGGCTTGTCCACAAGGCGCAGCAGGTAATGGTGCGGTTTGGTGGCGAAGGCTGCCAGATGCAGCTTGCCAATCGCCAGAAACACCCGCGCCGAGGCTTCGGGCAGCGCATCGACAGCACCTTGAATATCAGGCACTTGGTGCCACTGGTCGTCAGGTTGCGGTGCCCATGGCGCGCGCTCCAGCCCGATCAGGGGCGTGCCGGTCAGCGCGCAGGCTGCTTGGGCATTGCGGCTCATTTGCGCGGCAAAGGGGTGCGTGGCGTCGATCACATGGCTGATGGCTTCGCTGCGCAGAAACGCAGTCAGGCCCTCCACGCCACCGAACCCCCCCACCCGGATCGGCAAGGGCTGTGCCACCGGTGCGGCGGTGCGACCGGCATAGGAAAACACCGCCGGAAGCCCGGCTTGGGCCAGCAGGCGAGCCATGACGCTGGCCTCGGTGGTGCCGCCCAGCAAAAGGATGCGCGTCATGGTTGAGCCTTGGCTTTCGATCATCGGTTTGGGCGAAGGTGGCCTGATGGGCCTGTCGGATGCAAGCCGTCAGGCGCTGGCCGGGGCCGAGATCGTGTTCGGTGCGCCCCGCCATCTGGCATTGTGCGGCGTGGCCGGACAGGCATGGCCGGTGCCTTTCGATCTTGCACCCTTGCTGGCCTGTCGGGGGCGACGGGTGGTGGCGCTGGTCTCGGGCGATCCGTTCTGGTTTGGCGCCGGTGGCTCGCTGGCATCAGAGCTGCGATCCGAAGAATGGCGTGTTTTTCCGGTGGCCGGGGTGTTCTCGCTGGTGGCAGCGCGCTTGGGCTGGCGGCTGGAGGAGGTGCAATGCCTTGGGCTCCATGCCGCGCCTTTTGCGCGACTGCGCCCGGTTCTGGCGCGTGGGGTGCGGGTGATCTGCACGCTGCGCGATGCGGCTGCGGTGCCGGCTTTGGCGGCCTGGCTGGCAGAAAACGGCTTTGCCGCCTGCAAGATCACGGTTTGCGAAGCCATGGGTGGCCCGCGTGAGCGGGTTCGCCAAGGCACTGACTTTCCAGACATAATCGCCCCGGTCGCCGTGGCTTTGGATGGGGCCGATCTGCCGCGTGAGGCGGGCCTTCCGCGCAGCAACGGGCTTGCGGATGCCTGTTTCATTCATGACGGCCAGATCACCAAGCGTCCGCTGCGGGCGCTGACACTTTCGGCCTTGGCTCCACGTCCTGGGCAAATGCTGTGGGATATTGGCGGCGGCTCCGGGTCGGTGTCGGTGGAGTGGTGTCTGGCAGGGGGTAGCGCCATGGTGATCGAGGCCAAGCCGGCGCGGGTGGCGAATATCCGCAGCAATGCCGAAAATTTTGGCCTCTCGCATCGCCTTCATGTCATCGAAGGCCGCGCGCCCGAGGCTTTGGAGGGCCTGCCTCTGCCTGATGCGGTTTTCATCGGCGGTGGTGGCAATGGGGCGCTTTATGCGGGCCTGCTGCCGCGCCTTTCGCCCGGCACAAGGCTGGTTGCCAATGCTGTGACGCTGGAGGGCGAGGCCACTCTGGCCGATTGCCACGCGCGCCATGGCGGCCATTTGCTGCGCGTCGATCTGGCCGAGGCCGCCCCGCTTGGCGGCTTTCGTGGTTGGACCGGCACCCGCCCGGTGGTGCAATGGAGTGTGACGCTGTGAAGGTGGCCGGCATCGGTTTTCGCGCGGCAGCCCCGCTTTCAGCCTTGCGGCAAGCACTGGATCTGGCCGAGGCGGTGGGTGGACGGGTGACGGCCTTGGCCACCACGCCGGAAAAGGCCGATGCGCCTGCACTTTGTGTGCTGGCGCAAGAACGTGGTTTGCCCATCCTGCCCATATTGGTGAACGGCGTGCCCACCCCCACCCAATCGCCGCGTGTGCAGGCGCATTCCGGCAC
>CALKAA010000281.1 GCA_937983495.1 uncultured Gemmobacter sp.
TTTAACTGCCAGGTTTCAAGGGCACCGCCAGCAGTTCGAGGCGGTGTCCGATCAGCCGATAGCCGAGCCGGGCGGCGATGCGCTCTTGCAGGGCCTCGATCTCGGGATCGACAAATTCGATGACATGGCCGGTGGACACGTCGATCAGGTGGTCGTGATGATCGCGGTCGGCATCCTCATAGCGGGCGCGGCCATCGCCGAATTCCAGCTTTTCCAGAATCCCCGCCTCTTCAAACAGCTTGACGGTGCGATAGACTGTGGCCAGCGAAATGCGGCCATCCTGTGCGGCGGCGCGGGCGTGCAGTTCCTCGACATCCGGGTGATCTTCGGCGGCACCGATGATGCGCGCGATGATGCGGCGCTGCTCGGTCATGCGCAGACCTTTCGCCTCGCAACGCAGAATGATGTTGTCAGACATGGCCCCGTCCCCTTCCGTGGGTTCTGGTGTTTACGGGGTTTGGAGCCTTGCGTCCATGGCCGGGCCAGAAAAAGGAGGCCGAATGGCCCCCTTTTTCCGCTTCATGTGTCGCAGGATTTCAGCCGTAGATCTTCGGCGCGCCCAACTGGTCATGAATGGCATTGACCTCGGCGGGTTCCAGACCGAGGCCTTGAGCAAGGCGGTGCAGGTATTCGGCCTCGGCCCTGTTGTCGAGGTCGATGGCCGAAAGCGAAATGGCATAGACCTGCGCCTCCATGCCCTGCGGCACCTGTGCCACCAGGCCGTCCACATCGGTTTCCGCCGCCAGTTCGGCATTCACGAAGGCAATCTCCTCCGTGCTGGCCCCTTCCAATGCGCCCATCAGCCTTTGCTTTTCGGCGGCGTCCATCTCGCCATCGGCTTTCACCGCCTGGATCATGGCGCGCAGCATGAGGGCGGCGGCCAGTTCCTGATCGCGGTTGGGGGCGGTGGCGGGTTCTTGCCCTTGCAGGACAGAATCGAGCATGCCGCCCAAGCCGCCCGTACCACCGCTGGCACCTGCGCCGCCCAGGAGGCCCCCCAGCAGGCCACCAATGCCACCCGCGCCCAGCATGCCCTCAAGCCCGCTGGGGGCAGAGGCCCGGCGGGTGCTGCGCGGCTGGCTGCCCCCCATGGCACCGCCTGCCAGCCCTTCGATCAACGACCCAAGGCCACCGGCCCCACCTTTCCCCCCGCCAAGCATGCCGCCGAGCAGATCGCCAAGACCACCCTGAGCGCCGGCCTGAGAGCCTGCCCGTGTCGTGCCCCGGCTGCCGCCGACCATGCCGCCCAATTGGCCGACCAGATCGTCAAAGCCACCGCCCTGCCCCTGCGGGCTGCGCTGCGCCTTGGCCTTGCTACTGCCCGGCAGGCCATTCTTCGAGATATGGCTGACGCCCTTTGCCATCGCCACACCGATTGCCACTTTGGCCAGCGTTTTCACCAAAGACATGTTGAACCCTCTCCACCATCACCGCCCGTTGCGGTCCGGGGCAAAGCCTGACGTAAAAGCGGTGCAAACCATAGAGGGAAATCGCGGCGGCATTCCCCCTCCCCAACTTCATTGGCGTAACTTCATTGGCGTGATGGCGGTTGCGTGATGGCATTGGCGGCAAACCGCGTCGATTCGCCCATGACCCCGCCAAGACAGGGCACAAATCCGCCACGGCCGGTTGCGACGGCTTGGCACAGGGCGCTTTCTTGCTGGCTGCGGCCTGTGGGCAACTCTGCCGCGAAGGGGGTGACGGCGGCACTTATCCACAGGCGGCCCCCCCCCGTTGCAGCCAGCGAAAAGACGGGGCCGAAGCGGGCCGAAATGCTGGATTTTCGCCTTTCGCGCGTGCAGGCATGTCCCGTATCGGGCCAGCTTTCCACAAGCCGTCCACAGCCACAATGTCATGGCCCTGAATCAAACCTTAACGCCACGCCTTGTGGGTAAGCTGCGCGTCAACACAAAATAGAGCAGGCATTTGTAAATTTTCTCGTTGCCGCCCGCCTCGATTTCCGACAACTTGTCCTCGCTGCGGCCAGAGCCACTAGATGTGGTGGCACGAGCAGCCCGACAGACCAGACCCTATCCCTTGCGTCCGCGTGCTGAACCGGCGGCGTGCTTTGTCTTGGCAACAAGACGGGAACCGGTTTGCACGTCCGGGTTTGCACGTCTGGGCAGGCGCAGCACGAAACGGCCACAACAGCAGGGGCAAAGCCCCTATCGGGACAGGACGACGGGCAGATGAAGATCGAGCGCAAGTTCACGACGACAGAAACCGGTGCCTATGGCGCATTGGCTTTTGCCACCACCACCTCGGAAATCCGCAATCCCGATGGCAAGGTCGTGTTCCGCAACGATGCTGTTGAAGTGCCCGAGGGCTGGAGCCAGGTGGCCTCTGACGTTCTGGCGCAGAAATACTTCCGCAAGGCCGGTGTGCCCGCCCGCCTGAAGCGCGTGAAGGAAAAGGGTGTGCCTGAATTCCTGTGGCGCTCGGTCCCTGACGAGGCGGCCCTGGCCGAACTGCCCGAAGATCAGCGCATCGTTGGCGAAACCAGTGCCAAGCAGGTGTTTGACCGCCTCGCCGGGGCCTGGTGCTATTGGGGCTGGAAGGGTGGCTATTTCACCACCGAAGCCGATGCGAAAGCCTATTATGACGAAATGCGCTATATGCTGGCCCGCCAGATGGCCGCGCCGAATTCGCCGCAATGGTTCAACACCGGCCTGCACTGGGCCTATGGCATCGACGGCCCGAGCCAGGGCCATTATTATGTCGATTATCAAACCGGCGAGTTGACCAAATCGGCCAGCGCCTATGAACACCCGCAGCCGCATGCCTGCTTCATCCAGTCGGTGAAGGATGATCTGGTGGGCGATGGCGGCATCATGGACCTGTGGGTCCGCGAGGCGCGGCTGTTCAAATATGGCTCGGGCACCGGCACCAACTTCTCCAGCTTGCGCGGCGAGGGCGAGAAGCTGTCGGGCGGCGGCAAATCCTCGGGCCTGATGGGCTTCCTCAAGATCGGCGACCGCGCGGCGGGCGCGATCAAGTCGGGCGGCACCACGCGCCGGGCGGCCAAGATGGTGATCTGCGACATGGATCACCCGGATGTTGAGCAGTTCATCAACTGGAAAGTGATTGAAGAACAAAAGGTTGCCAGCCTCGTGGCCGGCTCCAAGATGCACGAGGCGCATCTGAACGCGATCTTCGCGGCGATCAAGGCTTGGGATGGCAGCGCCGCAGATGCCTGCGATGCCAGCAAGAATGACGGGCTGAAAACCGCGATCCGCGCCGCCAAAAAGTCGATGATCCCGGAAACCTATATCAACCGCGTGCTGCAATATGCGCGTCAGGGTTTCGACAGCATCGAATTCCCCACCTATGACACCGATTGGGACTCGGAGGCCTATATCTCGGTCTCGGGTCAGAATTCGAACAACTCGGTCCGCGTGACCGATGCCTTCCTGCAAGCGGTGAAGGAGGATGCCGATTGGGCGCTGATCCGCCGCACCGATGGCAAGGTCGCCAAGACCGTGAAGGCCCGTGATCTGTGGGACAATGTCGGCCATGCCGCCTGGGCCTGCGCCGATCCGGGCATCCAGTTCCATGATACCGTGAACGCCTGGCACACCTGCCCCGAGGATGGGCCGATCCGGGGCTCCAACCCCTGTTCGGAATATATGTTCCTCGATGATACGGCCTGCAACCTGGCCTCGATGAACCTGCTGACCTTCTATGCCGAGGGACAGTTTGACGCGCAGGCCTATATCCACGCCACCCGGCTCTGGACGCTGACGCTGGAAATCAGCGTGATGATGGCGCAGTTCCCCTCCAAGGAAATCGCGCAACTGTCCTATGATTTCCGCACCCTGGGTCTTGGCTATGCCAATATCGGCGGCCTGCTGATGAATATGGGCCTTGGCTATGACAGTGCCGAGGGCCGTGCGCTCTGCGGGGCGCTGACGGCGCTGATGACCGGCGTGAGCTATGCCACATCCGCCGAAATCGCAGCCGAGCTTGGGCCCTTCTCGGGCTATGGCCGCAACAGCGAGCATATGCTGCGGGTGATCCGCAACCACCGTCGCGCCGCCTATAGCCACGACGCGGGCTATGAGGCGCTGAACGTGCGCCCGGTGCCGCTGGATGCCGCCCATTGCCCCGACCCCGAGCTGGTGACGCTGGCGCGCGGCGCCTGGGACGAGGCGCTGAGCCTGGGCGAGAAGCACGGCTTCCGCAACGCCCAGACCACCGTGATCGCCCCCACCGGCACCATCGGTCTGGTGATGGATTGCGACACGACCGGCATCGAGCCAGACTTTGCACTGGTGAAGTTCAAGAAACTGGCCGGTGGCGGCTATTTCAAGATCATCAACCAA
>CALKAA010000282.1 GCA_937983495.1 uncultured Gemmobacter sp.
CAGCCATCCACTGTGGCACCAAGCGCCGGTCCGTGGCTTTCGCCCCAGGTGGTGACGCGGAACAGATGGCCGAAGGTGTTGAAGCTCATGGCGCTCTCCTGAGATTGCGAGGGTTTTAGGGCAAATGGCCCGACTGTAAAAGGGGGGGGCGAAAGGCCCCACTGGACCTTCCGCCCCCGATCCCTGATCATGGCGCGTGGAATTTATGAGGGCATGATGCAGGATACGGGCATTTTCAAATGGGTTTGGCGGTTCAATGCCGTGGTGATCGCACTTGGCGCGGTGGGGCTGGTGCTGCTGGTGGGCAGCGAATTGCTGCGTACGATGTTTCGTGTCGCGCCACCGGATGCGGTGGAGGTTGAACCCGCGCCCGATGCGCCGCCAGAGCTCAGCTATGGCACGCCCGAACTGGGGGCAGGCGGACTGATCATCCTGCCGGTGCAGCAGGGCCATGACAGCCGCGACAGCTATTCCAGCAAATATGGCGCGGTTTCGGTGGTGAATTACAGCTTTGTGCCGGTGCAGGGGCCGCAGCGCTGGTTCTTTGCCGGCAACCGGCAATTGGTGGTCAGCGAACTGGGCCTGCGCCGCCCGAAGGATCAGGCGCTGCTGGCGCGGGTGCTGGCGGTGGCGGCGAAAGACAGCGATGGCGACGGGCAGTTGACCCCCGACGACGCCCAGCACCTGCTGCTGACCAATGCCGATCTGCAAAACCCGGTGCTGCTGGCCGAGGGGATCAAGCACCTCGTTCTGGCCGATTTCATTGCTGATGATGGGGCGCTGGTGATGATCGAGACCGAGAAGGGGCTGGAGGCGCTGCGTATCGCGCTGCCCTCGGGCCAATTGATCGCGCGCCAGCCCATCGCCGCGCCCGAGGCTGCCAAGTGACACCGCTGGCCGCCCTTCTGGCCCTGCCGGTGCGGGCTTACCGGCTGATCCTGAGCCCTTGGGTCGGGCATGGCTGCCGCTTTCAGCCGACCTGCTCGGCCTATGGACTGGAGGCCTTGCAGCGCCATGGCGGCATCAAGGGCGGCTATCTGATGGTGCATCGGGTGTGCCGCTGCCACCCTTGGGGCGGGCAGGGCTATGACCCGGTGCCGGGGGCAGACCCGGAGCATGACGCGGCCCAGGACGCACAAAAGCAAACGGCCCGCCGGGGGGCGGGCCGCGAGGAGTGATCAGAAGCTCAACAGCCGGTCGCCATTGGCATCCTTGATGCGCGAGGGCAGGCCCATTTCGTTCAGCAGATTGATGAACGGCTTGGGGTCCATCTCCTCGACATTGGCCATGGTGCCGACATCCCACACGCCTTCCGCAATCAGGATGGCGGCGGTCACCGGCGGCACACCGGCGGTATAGCTGATGCCCTGGCTGCCCACTTCCTCATAGGCCTCTTTGTGATCGGCCACATTGTAGATGAGGATTTCGGTTTCCTTGCCATCCTTCAACCCGCGCACCACATCGCCGATGCAGGTCTTGCCGGTGTAATTGGGTGCAAGGCTGGCCGGATCGGGCAGCACGGCCTTCACCACCTTCAGCGGCACGACCTCCAGCCCTTCGGCGGTCTTCACCGGCTTTTCGGACAAAAGGCCGAGGTTTTTCAGCACGGTAAACACGTTGATATAGTGATCGCCAAAGCCCATCCAGAAGCGCACATCGGCGTCCTTGTAGCGGGCGGACAGGCTGTGCACCTCATCATGCCCCGTCAGATAGGCCTTCTGATCGCCCACCACCGGCAGGTTCCAGACCTTGCCGACCTCGAACATGCTGTTCGACTGCCACGCCCCATTCTGCCACGAATAAACCGTGCCGGTGAATTCGCGGAAGTTGATCTCGGGGTCAAAATTGGTGGCGAACCATTTGCCATGGCTGCCTGCATTGATGTCCACGATGTCGATCGAGGTGATCTTGTCCAGCATGCCTTCGGCCACGCGGGCCCAGGCGTTCACCACGCCGGGGTCAAAGCCGATGCCCAGAATGGCTGTGACGCCCGCCGCCTTGCAGCGGTCGCGGCGTTGCCATTCGTAATTGCCATACCATGGCGGGGTTTCGCAGATTTTCTTGGGGTCTTCGTGGATCGCGGTGTCCATATAGGCCGCGCCGGTCTCGATGCAGGCCTCCAGCACCGTCATGTTCACGAAGGCCGACCCCACATTGATGACGATCTGACAGCCGGTTTCCCGGATCAGCGCCGCCACCTCGGCCGTATCCATCGCATTCACGGCATGGGCCGCAAAGACGCCGGGCACTTTCATCGCGTTTTTCTCGTGGACGCTGGCGATGATGGCCTCGCATTTGGCCTTCGTGCGGCTGGCGATATGCAGGTCGCCCAGCCGGTCGTTATACTGCGCACATTTATGCGCCACGACCTGAGCCACGCCACCCGCACCGATGATCAATACGTTCCGTTTCACTTCGAACCGTCTCCTTCAAGGACAGAGAGAAGCACCTCACTCAGCCCCGGATCACCCGAGGCTGGAGGCATAGTCGGCATAGCCGAATTCGCGTTTCAGGCTCAGCGAGCCATCCAGTTCTTTCACCACGATCGACGGCATTTTCACGCCGTTGAACCAGTTTTTCTTCACCATGGTATAGCCTGCGGCATCGGCGATGCTCAGGCGGTCGCCCACGCGCAGCGGTTCGGGGAAGGTGAACTCGCCGAAAATATCGCCCGCAAGGCAGGATTTGCCGCAGATCATGTAAGGATGATCGCCCGAGCTTTCCATCCGCGCGGATTGGCGATAGATCAGCAGGTCGAGCATATGCGCCTCGACGCTGCTGTCGACCACCGCCAGGTCCTTGCCATTGTTCAGAATGTCGATGACCGAGACCTCAAGGCTGGCGCTGCCGGTGATCGCGGCCTCGCCGGGTTCAAGGTAGACCTGCACGCCGAAACGGTCCTGGAAGGCACGCAGGCGGGCTGCCAGCGCATCCACCGGGTAGCCTTCACCGGTGAAATGGATGCCGCCGCCCAGGCTCACCCATTTCAGGCGCTTCAGCAACCCGCCGAATTCTTCTTCTATTCTCGACAGTTGGCTGTCGAACAAATCGAAATCGGCGTTTTCGCAATTGTAATGGATCATGAAGCCCGAGATGCGGTCCATCACGGTTTCGATCTTGGCCTGATCCCATTCGCCCAAGCGCGAGAAGGGGCGGGCGGGGTCGGCCAGATCAAAGCCCGAGGTCGAGAAGCGCGGATTGAGGCGCAGCCCGCGTTCGATCTGGGCGGATTGATTGTCGAAGCGCTCCAACTGGCTGATCGAGTTGAAGATGATCTTGTCGGCATAGCCAACCGCCTCCTCAATCTCGTGATCCGACCAGCCCACGGAATAGGCATGCGTTTCCTTGCCGAACTTCTCGCGGCCAAGGCGCAACTCGTAAAGGCTGGAGGAGGTGGTGCCGTCCATGTGTTCGCGCATCTGGTCGAACACCGGCCAGGTGGCAAAACATTTCAATGCCAGCAAGGCCTTGGCGCCCGAGCCTTGGCGGAGACGGTCGATGATCTCCATGTTGCGCGACAGTTTTGCACGGTCGATCAGATAGTAGGGTGTCTGGATCATCGGATTCCCCCCGGGGCCAAAAGGGACAAGAGCGGCCTCATGTAGGGCGAGCCGCCCCCGGTTGCAAGCCATATGCGGGGTAGGGGGTGAAGGTGACAGGCGTGTGACAGGGGGGAGTGGGCGGGATCAGGAAACGTATACGTTTCCCCCGCCCCTGCGCGACAGTGGCCTCGCAAGTCGGGAGTGTGAAGCGACAGAGGGCAGCGCCTGCCCCGGCGGAGGAGGGGCGGCGCTGCATCGAGGAGCTTGGGTTTCGCGGGCTGAAACTCTATCCCCGGCTG
>CALKAA010000283.1 GCA_937983495.1 uncultured Gemmobacter sp.
GGCCTTTTCGACCTGCGCCGGGTTGGCCGCGATCAGATCATCCAGCGCCTTTTCGATGGCGCCAGTATCGGTGACCGCCTTCATGCCGCGCGCCGCCGCCACCTCCGCCGGGTCGCCGCCCTCTGTCCACAGGATTTCAAACAGATCCTTGGCCATCTTGCCGGTGATCTCGCCTTTGGCCAGCAAGTCCAGCATCCCGCCCAATTGCGTGGCAGAGACCGGGCTTTCAGCGATGGAGCGACCTTCCTTGTTAAGCCTTCCGAACAGCTCGTTAATCACCCAATTGGCCGCCATCTTGCCATCGCGCCCCTGCGCCACGGCCTCGAAAAACGCCGCTGAATCTAGCTCGGCCGTCAGCACATTGGCGTCATAATCGGTCAGGCCGAAATCGGCCATGAAGCGCGCCTTCTTGGCATCCGGCAGCTCGGGCATACGGGCGGCGATGTCATCGACCCAAGCCTGCTCGATCTCCAGCGGCAGCAGGTCCGGGCAAGGGAAATAGCGGTAATCATGCGCCTCCTCCTTGGAACGCATCGACCGAGTTTCGCCCTTGTCGGGATCATAAAGCCGGGTCTCCTGCACGACCGAGCCGCCATCCTCCAGAATGGCGATCTGGCGGCGCGCCTCGTAGTCAATCGCCGCCTGAATGAAGCGCAGCGAGTTCATGTTCTTGATCTCGCAGCGCGTGCCGAGATGCGAAAAATCCTGCGTTTCCTGATACTTCTCGTATTGACCGGGCCGGCAGACCGACACGTTCACATCGGCCCGCAAATTGCCGTTCTGCATATTGCCGTCGCAGGTGCCCAGGTAGCGCAGGATCTGGCGCAGCTTGGCAACATAGGCCGCCGCCTCCTCTGGCCCGCGAATATCGGGGCGGCTGACGATCTCCATCAGGGCCACGCCGGTGCGGTTGAAATCGACGAAGGACATGTTCGGGTCCATGTCGTGAATCGACTTGCCGGCGTCCTGCTCCAGATGGATGCGCTCGATCCGCACCAGCCGCGCCACGCCCGGCCCCATTTCCACCAGCACTTCGCCCTCGCCCACGATGGGATGGTAAAGCTGGCTGATCTGATAGCCCTGCGGCAGGTCGGGATAGAAATAGTTCTTGCGGTCAAAGGCCGAGCGCAGATTGATCGCGGCCTTCAGTCCAAGGCCCGAGCGCACCGCCTGTTCGATGCAATATTCGTTAATCACCGGCAACATGCCCGGCATGGCGCTGTCAACGAAGCTGACATTGCTGTTCGGCTCGGCCCCCACAGCCGTGGAGGCCCCCGAAAACAGCTTGGCGTTGGAGGCGACCTGCGCGTGAATCTCCATCCCGATCACCAGTTCCCAATCGTGTTTCGCCCCGGCGATCACCTTGGGTTTCGGCATGTCATAGGTCAGATCAAGCATCGGTTTCCCCTTGCAAACTTGCCCCCTTCATAGGTGGCGAAAGGCTGCCGGGCAAGGCGCTGCGCGAGATTCCAGTGGCGGATTTTCGCGCATTCGACCAAGGAAAACTTGCCACAACGCACAGAAGCACGGCACAAAACCGCGTCGCGCAAGGACGCGTCGCCGCTATGGAATCGCCCATGCCCCGCAAGATCGGCCTTTTCGGGCTCATTGCCGCCCTCACCCTTGCAGGGTGCAGCATGCAAGCCACGCAAAAGGCCGAAGCGACGACGGTGCCGACGATGCGGTGGGATCACCACCCCGAAGCCGCCAAATGGACGACGAACACCCTGATGGCGGTGGCCCAGGAAGATGCGGTTCTGGCCAGCCGCGTGCCCTCCGACATCGCGCAATGGTGCCCCGGCTATGAAAGCGGCAGCCTGCATGAGCGGCGCGCGTTCTGGGCAGGGCTGATTTCGGCAGTCGGAAAGTACGAAAGCAGCTACAACCCCAAGGCCGCGGGCGCTGGCGGGCGCTATATCGGCATCATGCAGATCTCACCTCGCTCGGCTGCCAATTACGGCTGTGACGCTAAATCTAGTGGCGCACTCAAGGATGGCAGCGCAAATCTGGCCTGCGCAGTGGAAATGGTCGCCTATCATGTGAAGCGGGACGGCATGGCTGTCGGCGGCGGCAACCGGGGTATCGGGCGCGATTGGATGCCGTTCCGCAAGGCCGACAAACGCGCCGAAATGCGCAACTGGCTGAGCAGCCAAAGCTATTGCCAGTGATCCTATTGCCAGTGATCAGCGCAGCTTGAACGCCTGCGCCAATTCCTCCAACGCCTCTTTTTGCTGAGGGCTGATACCTGCGGGTTGCGCCGCGATCACATCGCGCAGCACGGCCATGCAGGGGTCAAACACCTCGGCCCCGCCCAGCTTGGCCAGACGACGCGACAGCCGCGAAAAGCCCGGGATCGGCCCACCGCACTGCATCATCAACCAACGGCCAAGCAATTGAGCTTCCTGTGCTTTTTTCAGATCATGGCCCAGATGGTGCTGCACGCTGATCAAGAGCGCTGCCTGCTGGTCCTGCGTGGGCAGCCCTCCCAGTTCCATCATCGCCATGCCAAGCCCGGCGATGGCGACATCCGGCTCCTCCAGCACATCCACCGGATGACGGCCAGCTTGCCGCCGAAAGCCGAAACGCCGCGCCGCAGAGGTCAAATCCCCAGCAAAATCAACAAGATCTTGCGCCGCCCGGGCCGCATTGCGTGCCCGCATCATCCAAAAAATCAAGCCCCCGGCTGCCGCCAGAAGTGCCAAAAATACCGGCATCACTCGCCCTCCAATTGCTGCCCCATGGGTCGCACATCCCACGCCCCACGGTCAAGCACCAGATTAACCATCTGAAAAACAACCATTTTCTGTTCAAAAATATCCCGCGGGGGGAGGCAGATCGGAAGAGCGTCGTGTAGGGAAAGAG
>CALKAA010000284.1 GCA_937983495.1 uncultured Gemmobacter sp.
AACAGAGGGCCGCCTAACATAAGCACCTGACCGGAACAAAACCGGTGCAGGTCCAACATCCCCCTGCGTTGTCACAAAAACCAAGGTTTCAAATTCGGTGATTTTGCGGTTTCCGTTGGTCGCGTGAAAACAGCTATCGGCCTGAGCGCCACCGGAGCAATAAGCTTGTCGGAAGCTGCCGGAAGGCTCGGGGTCAATACCGCGACAATCCGTAATCTCGTGGCAGCGGGCTATCTTCAGGAGGTTCAGAAACCTCACAACTCTTCTGAGCGCTGGCTGGTAGTCGATGAAAAATCGGTCGAGTCTTTCTCGGATCAGTTTATTTCCGCCGCGAACCTCGCCCGTTCACTGCGGCGCGACACAGCCAATCTATGCCGTGAACTCTACAAGGACGGAATCGAGCCGCTCATTTTGATGGCGACAATCGGATCATCTTTCGTCGTCAGGATGTTAGTTGAACGGGATGTGATGACACAATAAAATTTGCGCAGGCTTGTTCGCGGCTAAAGTTATGAAACCGCTCCCTCGGAGCGGCTTTCTTCATGCCCAGTGCGGACAAAATATGTGGCGCAAATGAAAAAGTCGCCGCTCAGATGTAAGATAAAGTCATTGATTTTGTTGATTTTTATTGCAGCATTGGAACAACTATGTGGCGCTTTTCAAGAAAGATCACTCAATGTTTGTCCGTCAGGCTAGCCGGTCTTGCCTGTGCCCCGATTTCCGTATGAGCAGGGAATAGTGTTGCAGGGCCTGAGGCCGCAAGCACACTGTGCTCTTGCCAACTGCGGCCGGCCTGGCTTCAGGTGATGTCCGCGAGCCCTGCCCGGATCAGAACCACTGACCGGGTTCCATGAGCCCAAGATCCATCAATTGTTGGCTGTGCCACAGAAATTCCGTGCTGCTGTGCCACCGGAAGTTGTGGATGTCATAGCGAGAACCTGGGTTGGATTTCAGCGCCTTGGCTGTTCGGAAGCTGCAAATGCAGGCGGTGATATTGTGGTGCCAGGGGCAGGAATAGGTATTGTATTCCTCATCGCTGAATGTGTGATCCGGACGCAGCGCCAACCCGGATGCCGTGCGGAACAGGGCGATGCGGTCGATCTTGCGCTTGGCCCAGGTCACATGCTCTTCAAAGCGCCAGCGCAGCCCGCCGTAAAAATCCAGTTGCCGCTCCTTTGGCTCCCAGTTGCGATCCGCATCCTTGCGCGCCAGCGCGTAATAGCCTGAGCGGTCCAGATGAGCATCCTCAAGGCTGACCGCATTGGGAAACCGGCCCAGATCTCCTGCATAGAGGTCAATCACATAACTGAGAATCGACGCGCGCCGTTCTTCGGTCTGGAACGTGACCAGATCCACGACATTGCGGGTCTCGCAGAAGGGAAAGAACAGGTATTCGGCATTGTAGCAGTAATAGAACCAGGTTCCCACCGGGGCGAGTGCGCCAAGACGGTTGACGGCATAGGGGATGGCATCATCCTGATGGACATCAAACCGGATCCGGTGCACGCGCGCTTCCAGATCCTCGGCGATGCGCAACTCGTCATCGCCCAGCACGATCACAGCGCGGAATCCTGCCTTGAGATGGTGACGCAAGGTGGACTCAATTTCGACCTGATCTTCCAGAAAGATCAGTGCGATCGGCCCTTTGGCCAGCACGTCCGCCGCCTTTTCCTTGAACTCGCCCATTCCAGCGTAGCGCATCTTGCCCGATCCGTTTCTTTCTCTTGCACGCAAGCATTGGGGAACGGCGGGCGCTTTGCAAGCAGGTGATGTTGCGGGGCAGGCGACTATTCGCTAGAAGGCGCGCTGATCCGCATCAGGGGCCATGACCATGACCGACGCGCCGAAGAAGCTGTTCATCAAGACCTATGGCTGTCAGATGAACGTCTATGACAGCGAGCGTATGGCCGAAGCTCTCGGGGCAAAGGGCTATGTCACGACCGAGGTGGCAGAGGAAGCAGACATGGTTCTGCTGAACACCTGTCACATCCGAGAGAAGGCGGCGGAGAAGGTCTATTCCGATTTGGGGCGATTGCGGCCCCTGAAACAGGCCAAGCCTGATCTGAAAATCGGGGTGGCGGGCTGCGTGGCGCAGGCGGAGGGTGAGGAAATCCTGCGGCGTATGCCTTTGGTCGATCTGGTGGTCGGCCCGCAAAGCTATCATCGTCTGCCCGAGATGGTCGAGGCCAAGGGCAAGGTGGTCGATACTGATTTCCCCGAGGAAGACAAGTTTGACCACCTGCCTGAACGCAAGGCCCTCAAGGGGCCGACGGCCTTTCTGACAGTGCAGGAAGGCTGCGACAAGTTCTGTGCCTTTTGCGTGGTGCCCTATACGCGGGGGGCAGAGGTCAGCCGTCCGGTGGCACGTCTGCTGACCGAGGCGCGTGATCTGGTCAGCCGTGGGGTGCGCGAGATCACCCTACTGGGCCAGAATGTGAATGGCTATCACGGGGCGGGCGAGGGGGGCTCTTGGGGGCTTGCGCGGCTGCTGCGCGAGATGGCAACCATCGACGGGTTGGAGCGGCTGCGCTACACCACCAGTCACCCCAATGACATGGAGGATGACCTGATCGCTGCCCATGGCGACTTGCCGCAATTGATGCCCTACCTGCACCTGCCTGTGCAGTCGGGGAGTGACCGGATTTTGAAGGCGATGAACCGCAAGCATACGGCCGAGCAATATCTGCGCCTGATCGAGCGTATTCGCGCCGCCCGGCCTGACATCTTGCTCAGCAGCGATTTCATTGTGGCTTTCCCCGGTGAGACGGATCGTGATTTCGAGGATACGATGGCGCTTGTCCGCGCTGTGGGCTTTGGGGCTGCCTTCAGTTTCAAATATTCCGCGCGGCCCGGCACCCCGGCAGCAGAGAAGCCGGAGCTGCCGGCCGAAGTTGCGGATGCCCGCCTTCAGGCCTTGCAGGCATTGATCACCGAGCAGCAACGCGCGGCGCAGGCGGCCATGGTGGGGCGCGAGGTTGGGGTGCTTTATGAGAAATCCGGTCGTTTGCCGGGGCAGATGGTCGGGAAATCCGATCACCTTCACGCTGTCCATGTGACAGATCCGGCTGGCCGTGTGGGCGAGCTGGTGCGGGTCCGTATCACCGCCAGCAGCACCAATTCACTTGCCGCAGAGAGAATCAGCGCCTGAGCTAGTGTTTCCCAAAAAGGGATAAACTGGCCGATTCGCATCTTTGCCCGTGGCCAGGCGCAACAATTGGTGGGACCAACCCCCTGAAACCCATATATTTTGCTTTACATCATATTTGAGTGACGTCATTGCTCAGAAGAATAATATCAAGTCACTTGGGTGAGATAAGGGAGCTGCGACGTGGAACGTATTTCCAAAGCAGTGCGAGTGATGATCGGGGGGCTCGCCGTCATGGCAGGGCTTGCGGGCGCTGCCAGCGCGCAAACCGCCCCTGAGGTCGCCGGGCGCATCGAATGGGGTGTTTGGGTCGATGATGACGGCTGCATGCACTGGTGGGCGGATGGCGGCCTGGAAGGCTATATGCTGGACCGCGTGAACCCGAAAACCGGCAAGCCGGTCTGTCTCAAGCGCAATACCTGCCTTGTCCAGAACACCGATACCTTGTTCGCGACCGACAGCCACAAGCTGACATCCTCGGGGCGTGCGTATTTGCAGCAGTTCTTCCAGCAGGCTGGTGCTTTCGGTTATGCCGTCTATGGCCACACCGATAGCCGCGCTTCGGATGAATACAACATGGCGTTGTCGCAACGGCGCGCCAAGGCTGTGGCCGATGTGGCTCGTTCGGTCGGTGCCATGGTCGAGCGTGAAATCGGCTTTGGCGAACGCCAGCCAATCGCCTCGAACAGCTCGGCGGCGGGCATGCAGAAAAACCGTCGCGTCGAAGTCGTCTGCTATCGGTGGTGATGAACATGATGAAATTCGTTCCGGGCCTCGCCCTTCTTTCCGTGAGCGTGCTGGCAGGTTGCGTCGAAGGGGTGAACCCCTATGTGCAAAGCCCCGATACCGTGATCGCCATGCCGCAGGATCGCGGTCGTGACAATACCGGCCTCGCGCCGGGTGGCGGTGCCATTGCTTATGACCCCGATGGCTGCCAGGGCTGGATCATCGACGACGGCGTCGAAGGCTATTCTGGCCGCCGTTTCGACCCGGTGTCAGGCCTGCCGGTCTGCAACAACCACTACCCGCCGGGCACCGTTCTGCGCAATTATCAGACGCAGCAAGCGGGCATCAACGATTATGTGCCTTATGCAGGTCGCCGGACCCGCTGAGCGGATCGCTAAAAGTTGAAGCAAAGGCCGCAGTTCTCTGCGGCCTTTCTGTTTGGCATCTTTGGTATTCATGCCCAACGAGCCTACCACCTGTGGTGGCTACATGTGACGAATTTGCCTGTTCTTTGAGCAATTGCACTGAAATATTGGGGTGGCGCGCAGCTTTGTCTTGTTTCCTTAACTTATGGGGCGCAGATTCGGAACAGGAGCCCTCCAGTCGCAAAGGATTTCCCCTTGGGCATCAGCGCCTTGACCCCCCCGACCCGTGCCGATGACGTTGTCGAGACCCTGCTGGAATTTCCCGACAACCGGCTTCTGATTGATCTGTGCGGTGAATATGACCGCAATCTGGCGCAGATCGAACACCAGATGGGGGTGCATATTCTGCGGCGGGGCAATCGCTTGGCTGTCATTGGGGATAAAGGCACACGCGAACAGGCCGCTGCCGTGTTGCGTGCCCTTTATGCCCGGCTGGAAGCGGGGCGGGCGATCAGCGCAGGCGACGTGGAAGGGGCCGTTCGTATGGGGGTGCCGATGCCGGATATTCCGCGCGGGGCTGAGCAGATCGAGATGTTCGGCGCGGGCCAGATGGAAATCCGCACGCGCAAAAAGCCGATCGAGCCCCGCACCGAGGCGCAGAAGGCTTATGTGGCCAATCTTTTCAGCCATGAGCTTGGCTTTGGCATCGGCCCGGCGGGCACCGGCAAGACCTATCTGGCAGTGGCCGTCGGTGTGACGATGTTCATCTCCGGCATGGTCGAGAAGATCATCCTCAGCCGCCCCGCGGTGGAGGCGGGCGAGCGTCTGGGCTTCCTGCCCGGCGACATGAAGGAGAAGGTCGATCCTTACATGCAGCCGCTATATGATGCGCTGAACGATTTTCTGCCCGCGAAACAGGTGCAGAAGCTGTTGGAGGAAAAGCGGATCGAAATTGCCCCCCTGGCTTTCATGCGCGGGCGCACGCTTTCAAATGCTTTCGTCGTGCTGGATGAGGCGCAGAACGCGACGACCATGCAGATGAAGATGTTCCTGACCCGTTTGGGTGAGGGATCGCGCATGGTGATCACCGGTGACCGCACGCAGGTTGACCTGCCACGCGGTGTGACCAGCGGCTTGCAGGATGCCGAGCGGATCCTGAAAGATGTGAAGGGGGTCAGCTTCAACTACTTCACCGCCAAGGATGTGGTCCGTCATCCTTTGGTGGGCCGGATCATCGACGCCTATGACCGGGACGAAGCGCAGGCATGAAGCGAGGCAGCGGGGGCCTTGCCCCCGCACCCCCAGGATATTTGAACCAAGATGAAGATGCGGCGCGTAGGGATTTGCGCCGCATCTGTGTTGCAGGTAGAAGCCGGGCATGAGCGCTTGCGTCGAGATCGTCATCGAGGATGACCGTTGGGTCGCCTTTGGGTTGGAGGCCGTGGCTTGTCATGCCATGACGGCCACTCTGGGCCATCTGGGCTTGGACCCTGTCCGTTTTCAGATTGTGGTGATGGGCTGTGATGATGCCCGCATTTCCGCTTTGAACGGCAGTTTTCGTGGCAAGGCCAAGCCGACCAATGTTCTCAGTTGGCCCTCGGAAGAACGTGGCAGCGAATATTCAGGCGAAGCCCCTGTTTTGCCGGAGCCTGGGACCGAAGATGATCCGTTCCCATTGGGGGATATTGCCATCGCCTGGGAGACCTGTGCGCGGGAAGCCGCCGAGCAGGGGAAATCTGTTAACGATCATGTCGTGCATCTTCTGATACACGGGATTCTGCATCTTCTCGGCTATGATCACATGGACGATGATGATGCAGAACTGATGGAGGCGACCGAGCGTCAGGTTCTGACGACGCTTGGCATCGACGACCCTTATGAAGTGCCCTTTGAGGGGGCAAAGTGAAACGCGCAGGATAAAGGACAAATGGGCAGTAGTTTCGAAGGATCGACCGTCACCCCGCACCCCGAATCGAGTGGTGCAGACCCTGAGGCGGACTCTCCCGAGGCCGAACGGCCCGGATTTTTCGGGCGCCTGCTATCGGCCTTTTCGGGCAGCGAGCCGCAAGAGGATGACGTGCCTGCCCTTGCCGTCGCCGCGCCGCAACAATTGCCGGGCCTGGCCAATCTCCGCAAGCTGCGTGTTGATGACGTCGCCATCCCCAAAGTCGAGATTGCCGCTGTGCCTTTGGATATTGGCAAGGACGAACTGGTCGAGGTGTTTCGTGCACAGGGGTTCTCGCGGTTGCCGGTTTACAAGGGTACGCTGGATCATCCTCAGGGTCTTGTCCTGCTCAAGGATCTGGCTTTGCAGCACGGATTTGGCAGCGGTGGCCGGTTCAGCCTGAAGAAACTGCTGCGCCCGATCCTTTATGTGCCACCCTCGATGCCGCTTCAGGTGCTGTTGCAGAAAATGCAGCGCGAGCGGGTGCATATGGCGCTGGTCATTGATGAATATGGTGGTGTGGATGGTTTGGTGACCATCGAGGACTTGATCGAGACCGTGATCGGCGAGATCGAGGATGAGCATGATGAGGCCGAGGGCGCGCTGTGGAAAGAGGAAGCCCCCGGAGTCTGGATGGTGCAATCCACCGCAGCGCTGGATGACGTTGAGGCCGCGATTGGCCTGCGCCTGCGCAGTGGCGAGGATGACGAGGGGATCGACACTTTGGGCGGCCTTGTGTTCCTGCGCACGGGGCGGGTGCCTGCGCGGGGTGAGATCGTGGCGCATGAAAGCGGTGTGGCTTTCGAGGTGGTGGATGCCGATCCCCGCCGGATCAAGAGGTTGCGCCTGCGCATGCCCACCCAGCAGGATGGCGAGCCCGCGTGACGCGACTTTTGCCCGGTCTGCTGCGTGATCTGGCTCCCGCCTTCGCCTGTGGGGTTTTGGCGGCCTTGGGGCAGGCTCCGCTGGCGCTCTGGCCTCTGGCGCTGATCGGGTTTGCCGGCACCATCGCTCAGGTTGCTCGGGCTGCCACGGCGCGCCAGGCGATGCTGCGGGCCTGGGGGGCGGGGTTCGGGCATTTTGGCCTGGCCTTGTTCTGGATTGTCGAACCATTTCTGATCGAGCCGGAGGTCTATGGCTGGATGGCCCCTTTTGCGCTGCTGCTGATGGCGGGAGGGCTGGCGCTGTTCTGGGGCGTGGCTGGTGCCATCGCGGCTTGGGGGCATGACCGTGCTTTTGGCTTTGCAGCGGCGCTGGCGGGGATGGAGGCGCTGCGGGGGGTGATCTTCACTGGCTTCCCATGGGCAATGCCGGGGCATATCTGGATTGATAGTCCGGTGGCGCAGGGCGCTGCCTATATTGGTGCCAATGGGCTGACACTCTTGACACTTCTCGTGGCGGCTCTGCCAGTGGTCTTGCGTGGGCAGGGGGCTATTCTGGCCTTCGCCCTGTTGGGTGCAGGCTATATGGGCGGCACCTTGCGGCTTGCAGCGCCTGAGCCGCCTGCGTCGGGGCTGACCTTTCGGCTTGTGCAGCCCAATGCGCAACAGCATCTGAAATGGAACCCGGATGCGGCCGAGGCGATCTTTCGAGGTTTGGCGCAAGCGACAGCGGCGTTGCCCCGCCCCGATCTGGTGATCTGGCCCGAAACCTCTTTGCCGTACCTGTATGCTCCGGGGCAGGATGCCGCGCTTGGCGCGGCGCGCGCGGCGGATGGTGTGCCTTTGGCGATGGGGGTGCAACGGCTGGAGGGAGCGGCGGCGTTCAACAGCCTTGCGGTGCTGGGCACGGATGGGGTGCAGTTGGCGCTTTATGACAAGGCGCATCTGGTGCCATTTGGCGAATATGTGCCGTTTGGCGAGCTGCTCTATCGCTGGTTCGGCTTGCGCGCCTTTGCCGCACAACAGGGGTTCGGGTATGCCGCAGGGCCGGGGCCGCGCGTGCTGGACCTTGGGCCGCTGGGCAAGATGCAGCCCCTGATCTGTTATGAAGCCGTGTTCCCGGTGGCGCTGAATGCCCCCGTGGAGCGCCCTGACTGGCTCTTGCATGTGACCAATGATGCATGGTTCGGAACGCTGACGGGGCCATTTCAGCATGCGGCTCTGGCGCGGCTGCGCGCGGTGGAGCAGGGGGTGCCGCTGGTGCGGGTGGCCAATACCGGCGTCACGCAGATGGTGGATGCACGCGGCCGCGTGACGGCAGAGTTGCCCTTTGGGGTTCAGACCTATCTGGACGCAGTCTTGCCGGGCACCATGGCGCCGACACCCTATCGCCATTGGGGCGAGCAACCTTTTCTTGTGTTGCTGGCCGGTCTCTCTCTCGTTTTGATCCTGCGCCGCCTGCTCCGCGCCGCTTGACCGCAGAGTGCAAGGGGCGTATCGCTGCCACCGAACTGTCACAACGGCTTCCTGGCGTGACGGGGATACATCAACGGAGCACTTCCCCATGAGCAGACAAGATTATGTTTTCACCTCGGAATCCGTTTCCGAGGGGCACCCGGACAAGGTGTGTGACCGCGTGTCCGATGCGGTGCTGGACGCTTTCCTGAGCGTCGAACCCAATGCGCGCGTGGCCTGCGAAACTTTCGCCACCACCAATCGCGTTGTCGTGGGGGGCGAAGTGGGCCTGTCCGACAAGAAAAAGCTGAAAGAAATGTTGGACGGGGTCGAGCAGATTGTGCGCGATTGCGTGCGCGACATCGGCTATGAGCAGGACGAGTTCCATTGGAACACGCTGAAGGTGAAGAACCACCTGCACAAGCAATCCGCCCATATCGCCCAAGGGGTTGACCGTGATGGCGCGGGCGATCAGGGCATCATGTTCGGTTATGCCTGCCGCGAGACGCCCGAGCTGATGCCAGCGCCGATCCAGTATAGCCATGCCATCCTGCGCCGTCTGGCCGAGGTTCGCAAATCCGGCGAACAGCTGACCCTGCGCCCCGATGCCAAATCACAGCTGTCCCTGCGTTATGAGGGCGGCAAGCCGGTCGAGGTGACTTCGATCGTGCTGTCCACGCAGCATGAGAGCGAAAGCCAGACCTCGGATGACATCCGCGCTATCGTGGAGCCTTACATCCGCGAAGTGCTGCCCTCGGGCTGGATCTCTGACAAAACCGAATGGTGGGTGAACCCGACGGGGACTTTCGTGATCGGGGGGCCGGATGGCGATGCGGGTCTGACGGGCCGCAAGATCATCGTGGATACCTATGGCGGCGCGGCACCGCATGGCGGCGGGGCCTTCTCGGGGAAAGACCCGACCAAGGTGGACCGTTCCGCCGCCTATGCCGCGCGCTATCTGGCCAAGAACGTGGTGGCCGCCGGTCTGGCGGATCGCTGCACCCTTCAGGTCAGCTATGCCATCGGCGTGGCCAAGCCGCTGTCGATCTATGTCGATACCCATGGCACGGGCCAGGTGGATGAGGCCGCGATTGAACGCGCCGTTGCAGAGGTGATGGACCTCACGCCGCGCGGCATTCGCGAGCATCTGCAATTGAACCGCCCGATCTATGCCCGCACCTCGGCCTATGGTCACTTTGGCCGGGCACCCGAGGCAGATGGCGGTTTTTCGTGGGAGAAGACCGATCTGATCGAGGCGCTGAAAAAAGCGGTTCGCTAAACAGAGTCGGCGCGGCGGGTCACCTGCCGCGCCCCTTCGCGTGAAAAGCGCAAGATCATGCAAGCCCGTTACGCGGGCTCAGGCTAGACCTGCGGCATGATGAACCTGTCTCTCTTCCTGGCCACCGTCCTGATCTGGGGCACCACCTGGATCGCGATTGCCTTTCAACTTGGCCCGGTGCCGGTGCTGGTGGCGGTGTTTCACCGCTTTGCCCTGGCGGCTGTGCTGATGCTGCCCGCGCTGGCCTTACTGCGGCAGTTGACCCCCGTGCCCCTGCGCCAGCACCGCTTCATCCTGTTGCAAGGCATCTGCCTGTTCTCGCTGAACTTCATCTGCTTTTACAATGCCACGCGCTTCATCCCCTCGGGGCTGGTCTCGGTGATCTTCTCGGTGGCGACGATCTATAATGCGGTGAATGCGCGGCTGATCTTTGGTGACCGGGTGAAGCCGCGCGCGCTGCTGGCCACCGCCCTGGGCGCGGCGGGGCTGATCTGCCTGTTCGCGCCGGAATTGACCGGCCATGAGGTCAATGCGGATGCCCTGAAGGGCATGGGGCTTGCAGCACTCGGCACGCTGTTCTTCTCGCTGGGCAATATGGTGTCACGGCGCAATTCGGCAGCGGGCATCCCGCCGCTGACGGCGAATGCCTGGGGGATGGGCTATGGCGCGGTGATCCTGCTGGCCATCATCACCGCCACCGGCACGCCGCTGATGGCCCCGGAAGGCGGGCGCTATCTCTGGGCGCTGATCTATCTGTCGGTGGTTGGCTCGATCATCGGATTCACCACCTATCTGATGCTGGTGCAGCGCATTGGCACCGGGCGGGCCGCCTATGCGACCGTGTGCTTTCCGGTCATCGCCCTGATGGCCTCGGCCATTTGGGAGGGCTTCCTCTGGACGCCGCTGGCGGTGGCAGGCCTTGCCCTGACCCTTGCGGGCAATGCCGTAATGTTCCTGCCGCAGCGGCAAAAATAGCCCCGCGCGCCTGATTTCACTTTGGTTCAAATATTATCGGGGGCTCAAATATCCTCGGGGGGGGCGGGGGGCGAAGCGCCCCCGCTGGTGGCAGAGGCCCCCCAGACGGATCAGAAATCGGCGAAGATATTGTCGCTGTCGGCGAACTCGATCTGCTCGTCCAGCGTTTCGCCCGAGTTGATGTCGCGCGTCACCACACGGCCATCACCATGGCCGATGATCACCTTGTCACAGATGTCGATGAACAGCCCGTTTTCCACCACACCGGGGATCTGGTTCAGCACCAGCGCCAGTTGGCGCGCATTGCCGATGCGTTTCAGATGCAGGTCGACGATATAGTTTGCCTCATCGGTCACCAGTGGGGCCTGGCCATTCATGCGCAGCGTCACGTCGCGATCCAGCACATCCATGCTGACCAGCGTTTCCTCGATCAGCGCCTTGGTGGTTTGCCAGCCAAAGGGAATCACCTCCACCGGCAGCGGGAAGGCCCCCAGTTGCGCGACCTCTTTGGCGGCATCGGTAATCACGATCATCTGATCGCTGGCCGTCGCCACGATCTTTTCCTGCAACAGCGCCGCGCCGCCGCCCTTGATGAGGTTCAATTGCGCGTCGAATTCATCGGCACCGTCAATTGTCAGGTCCAGCCATTTGGCATCGTCCAGCGAGGTGACCGGAACGCCAAGATTGCGCGCCAGTTCAGCGGTGCGCGTCGATGTCGGCACGCCTTTGATGCGCAGGCCTTCCTCACGGATGCGTTCGGCCAGGCAGCGCACCATCCAGGCCGCGGTGGAGCCAGTGCCGAGGCCCAGTTTCATGCCATCTTCCACAAAATCCACCGCGCGGCGGGCGGCAACGAATTTGGCCTTGTCGATGGGCGAAAGCTCTGCGGGCATATCCGATTCCTCTGGCAGCAGGATTGCCGCGCTTATATGCGCTTCGGCCTTTTGGCGCGAGGGTAAATAGAGCTGAAGAATACTGACTTGAATTGTCGGAAAAGGCTGATATGTAGCCTATGAAAATAGTCAACAATTTGCGCACAGCCCGCCAGCCTCGCGTTTCGCGAAAGGTCAGCCAGTACCGCGCCTGTCGCCTTGCCGCGAAAGGACATGCCATGGCTGATACCACGGTGCTGCACGCACTTTCCCCAGCCGAAATTCGTGCCCGCCGGGCCGAAAACCCCAAAGCCCGCGCCCGCGATTTTGCCGAAACTCTGGGCCTGCCCGAGGCGGCGCTGGTGGCGGCACATCTTGGCCACGGCGTGACTGCAATCGACGCAACGCCGGGGCGGCTGTTTCCGCTGATCGAGACCCTGGGCGAGGTGATGGCTCTGACCCGCAACGCCTCTTGCGTGCATGAGCGGGTGGGGGTTTACGAGCCTTTCACCGATGGCATCCATGCCGCGATGGTGACCGGCGACGAGATTGATATGCGCATGTTTCCAAAGCATTGGGTGCATGGTTACGCGGTGGAGGAGGGCGGCAAACGCAGTTTGCAGATCTTTGATGCGGCAGGCGATGCTGTCCATAAGGTGCATCTGCGGGACACCTCAAACCATGACGCCTTTGCAGCGCTGGTGGCGGCTTTGCGGGTCGAGGCCGGGATGCCGGATTTCGCCCCCCGCGCGGCGGTGATGCGCGCCAAGGGCGACCCGGCACAGGCCGAAGCCTTGCGTGCGGCCTGGGGCAAGATGACCGATACCCACCAGTTTTTGCCCATTGTGCAGAAACTGGGGCTCAACCGCTTGGGGGCCAATCGCATCGCCGGAGCGCCATGGGCGCGGGCGTTGACCCCAGAGGCTGTGCATCTTGCCCTGCAACAGGCTTCCGAAGGCGCTGTGCCGGTGATGATCTTCGTCGGCAATATGGGCTGCATTCAGATTCACGGCGGGTTGATCGAGAAGCTGGTGCCCATGGGGCCATGGATCAATGTGATGGACCCGCGCTTCAATCTGCATCTGCGCGCCGATCATATTGCCGAGGTCTGGGCCGTCACCAAACCCACCCGCACTGGTGATGCCGTCTCTGTCGAAGCCTTTGATGCCGAGGGCAGCCTGATCCTTCAGATCTTCGCCTATCGTAAAAATCAAACGGGCGAGGCCTGGAACAGTTTGGTCGCCGGGTTGCCGGGGCTTGGCGCATGATCCGCTGGGTGCTTGCGCTGACCCTCATGACGACGGGTGCCATGGCAGAACCCAGGCGTGTGGTTGTATTGGGGGGCACGACGGCCGAGATCGTGGCGGCACTGGGCGCACAGGATCGTCTGGTGGCGCGCGACAGCACCAGCACCTATCCTGAAACGCTGACGGCCTTGCCCGATGTCGGTTATCTGCGCGCGCTTTCACCCGAAGGCGTGTTGTCAGTCGGCCCCGACATGATCCTGGCAGAGGCAGGGGCTGGACCAGCGGAAGCTGTCGAGGTGCTGAAAGCGTCAGGGCTTACCTATGTCACCGTACCAGAAGGCTTTGGCCCCGAGGATATTGCGAAAAAGATCACCGTGATCGGTGCGGCGCTCGGTCAGGAGCAGGCTACCAAGATGCTCGCGGCACAGGTCGAGGCGGGTTTGACCGAGGCCCGTGCCAAGGCCGATGCCACCACTTCGAGAAAGCGGGTGTTGTTCATCCTGTCCTTGCAGGGTGGCAAGGTGATGGCGGGGGGCGAGGGAACCGCCGCAGAAGCGATCATCGCGCTGGCGGGTGGGGTCAATGCTGCGACGGGTTTTCAAGGTTACAAGCCGATGACCGACGAGGCCGTGCTGGCCGCCGCCCCCGATGCGATCCTGATGATGGACCGAGCAGGGCCGGGGGCTGTGGCCCTTGAGGAGGTGAAGGCATTGCCCGCGCTTGCAGCCAGCCCGGCGGTGCAGGCTGGGGCGGTGATCCGCATGGATGGGCTGAAACTGTTGGGCTTTGGCCCTCGCACGCCTGAGGCTGCCGCCGAGTTGCGCGCGGCGCTTTACGGGGGCTGAGGCGATGATTGGGCTTGGCCTTTCTCCCGCCGCGGATCGCAGCGCCCATGCGCTGCGGTTATCCTGGGTTTTGATGGCGGGACTGATGGGCGCAACTGTGCTGGCGCTTGGTCTGGGGGCGGCCTCTGTCTCTTTGCCGAGGGTGTTGGCCGATCTGCTGGCCGGGCGCGGTGTGGCGCCGCAGGATCATCTGGTGTTGATGCAGATCCGGCTGCCTCGTCTGATTATGGGTGGGCTGATCGGGGCGGCGCTCGGGGTCTCGGGGGCGCTGATGCAGGGGCTGTTCCGCAATCCGCTGGCCGATCCAGGGCTGGTGGGCGTGGGGGCCGGGGCGGGGCTTGGTGCGGTTCTGGCGATTGTTCTGGGGGCAAGCTGGGCGATTTCGGTACCGCTGGCGGCCTTTGTCGGCGCGTGGGGGGCCGTTGTTCTGCTTTACCGCGTTGCGACACGGGGCGGGCAGACTTCGGTCGCGGTCTTGTTGCTGGCGGGTGTCGCCTTGGCTGCGCTGGCAGGAGCCGCAACCGGCGTTCTGGTCTATCTGGCGGATGACCGGCAATTGCGTGACCTGACCTTCTGGTCCATGGGCTCTGTGGCGGGGGCGAGTTGGGAGAAGTGTCTGTGGGCCGGGGCCTTCATCCTGCCTGTCTTGCTGTTGGCTCCACGTCTGGGGGCAGGGTTGAACGCGCTCGCGCTTGGCGAGGCGGCAGCCCGCCACATCGGCCATCCTGTACAGCGCCTCAAGACGCTGACGGTTCTCGCCGTGGCAGCAGCGACCGGAGCGGCCACCGCAGCGGCGGGCGGTATCGGGTTTATCGGCATTGTCGTGCCACATCTGCTGCGCCTCGCCTCTGGGCCTGATCACCGTCATTTACTTCCGAATGCGGCGCTTCTGGGGGCTACGCTGCTGATTTTGGCCGATACTGCGGCGCGTCTGGTCGTCGCTCCGGCGGAATTGCCGATTGGCATTCTGACCGCCTTGCTGGGGGCCCCGGTGTTTCTCTGGATCCTGCTGCGGCAAGCCCGGTGGGAGGCATGAGATGCTGATTGCCGAGAACATGGTGGTTACGCTGGGGCAACGCCCGGTTTTGCATGGCGTTGATTTTACTGCGCGTCCCGGCGAGGTGACGGCAATCGTCGGCCCCAATGGCTCGGGCAAGACGACCTTGTTGCGGGCGCTGTCCGGGGATCTGCCGTTTCGCGGTGCTGCCAGCCTGAATGGTATGCCCATCGCTCGCACGCCGGTCTGGCAATTGGCCGCGATGCGCGCGGTGCTGGCGCAATCTACCCCTGTTGGATTTGCCTTCACCGTGCTGGAGGTGGTGCGTCTCGGTCTGGCTTCCAGTGCCAACCATGAGGCCGCCCCACGCGTAGCCTTGGCCCAGGTGGGGCTTGCCGGTTATGAGGCAAGGCTTTTCCCTGAACTGTCGGGGGGCGAGCAGGCCCGTGTCCATCTGGCGCGTGTGCTGGTTCAGCTTGGCACCCCGACTGGCCCTGATGGCCCGCGCTGGCTGTTCCTGGACGAGCCGGTTGCCGCACTCGACATCGGGCATCAGTTGCTGGTGATGCGGCTTGCCGCCGCCTTTGCCGAAGCCGGAGGCGGCGTTGTGGCTGTGTTGCACGATCTCAATCTGACAGCACAGTTTGCGGCCTCGACGGCCCTGCTCGCCGAGGGGGGCCTTGTCGCGCAAGGCCCCACGACCGAGGTGCTGAGCGACAGTCGTCTGAGTGCCGCCTATCGCTGCCCGATCCGTCTGAATGTCGCACCCGAGCTGGGGCGCTGGTTCCTGCCACAAATGGCAGGGGCTGTGCCTGCCGGATTGCCTGCCTGACCCTTTGACATCTGGAAGACCAAGAGACCGCCATGCGCCTGTCAGCCCTCCTCCTCGCTGCCACCCTGTTGCCGCTGCCCCTGGCCGCGCAAGACAGGGCGGTGCCGCAACCGCTTGTTCCACCAGCCGAAAGCGTTCCGCCGTTTTCACGCGCGGAAGGTAGCCCGCAACTTGCGCCGATGCCCCCGTCGGTGACGCTCCCGCCCCCGTCGGTTCCATCCCCGTCGGTTCCATCCACGTCGGTTCCGCCCAGGTCGCTCCCGGATGCCCCGGTTGCTCCGGCGAGGGTGCCGCCCGTTGTGCCTACAGCGCCGGAGGCCAGCCCGACCGCGATGCCGGCCCACGACCTTTCCCCGATGGGAATGTATGAACAGGCGCATTGGGTGGTGAAGGCGGTCATGCTGTGGCTCTTGGCGGCGTCGTTTCTCAGTTGGACGGTGCTGCTCTATAAATCTGTCGAGCTGCTCTTTGCGCGCCGCCGCCTGCGCCGCAGTCACCGTCTGCTGCATGCAGCACCTGGGCTGGCCGAGGCGGGGCAGACCCTCGCCCGCCGTCATGATCCGGTGGCGGTCATGGTGCGCGCCGTGGCCGAAGAGCTGGGCCGTTCGACCCCGGCCTTGCCTCGCGCAGGCGGTGAGGGTGTGAAGGAACGCTCAGCTTCACTGGTTGAACGGCTCGAGGGGCAGGCCGCGGCCCGCATCCGCCGTGGCACCGGGCTTCTCGCCACCATTGGCTCCACCGCGCCATTTGTGGGGCTGTTCGGCACGGTCTGGGGTATCATGAATTCCTTCATCGGCATTGCCGAAACCAAGACCACCAATCTTGCCGTGGTTGCTCCGGGTATCGCCGAGGCGCTGCTGGCCACCGCCATCGGCCTGGTTGCCGCCATCCCGGCTGTGATGATCTACAACCACTTCGCTCGCGTGATTGCCGGTTATCGCCTGGCGCTTGGCGATGCGGGCGCGGCTGTGCTGCGCCATCTCAGTCGCGATCTCGATTTGCAAAAGGTCTAAGTCATGGCAGGTGGAATTCGCGAAAGCGACGATCTCGACGAGGCGCATGAGATCAACGTGACGCCGTTCATTGACGTTATGCTGGTGCTTCTCATCATCTTCATGGTGGCGGCCCCGCTGTCCACTGTGGATGTGCCTGTCAGCCTGCCGACGGCTGGTGTCCCGCCGGCGCAGCGGCCCGATCAGCCGCTGATCGTGACGCTTCAGGCCGATCTGGCGCTGTCTTTCGGCAATGCTCCTGTCACCCGTGAAGCGCTGGTTGCCACGATCCGAAGCGCAGCCGGGCCGCAGGCCCCCGGTGCGCCCGAGCCGCGCATCTATCTGCGCGCCGACAAGGCGGTGGCTTATGGCGATCTGATGGGGGTGATGCAGGTCTTGCGCGACGGCGGTTTTGCACAGGTTGCCCTGATGGCTGAGGAGGCCGCACCATGACAGACTGGACCGAGCATCTTGCCCGTGGCCGGCGTTGGGCCGAAGCGGCTTTCTGGATCTTGGCGGCCGTCATGGTCGCACTGTCTCTGGCCGCAGGCACCGCATTGGCGCTGTGGCTCGATGTGAGCGTCGGGACCAAATCTGCGCAGGAAACCACGATCATCATCGACCTGAATGCTCTGCCTCCAGTGGAGGCGCTGGCAGAATTGCCGCCAGTAGAAGAGGTTACCGCCGAACCCGAGCCCGAACCTGCACCTGAACCGCCTCCTGTGATCAAGGCGGCGATCCCTGATCCTTTGGCCCCCGATCCGTTGGTGCCGGTGCCCGAGGTGAAACCAGAGCCGAAAGTTGAGCGCAAGCCCGACCCAAGGCCCAAGCCAGAGGTCAAACCCAAGGCCAAGAAGGAGGCCAAACCCAAGGCCGAACCCAAACCCAAGAAAACGGCCAAGGCTGAGACACGCATGCAGGCCGGGGCTGTCGGCTCGAAAGCATCCAAGGGCAAGGCCACGGCCAATGCTCGTGCCAAATGGCATGCCAAGGTGCAATCGCAGCTCACGCGGCAATTGCAGAAAAAGAGTTTCAAGGCCAAAGGCACCAAATTGACCCTGCGTATCAAGGTTGCCGCTGACGGCTCCTTCTCGGCGGCTGTCGCCAGTTCCAGTGGCAAGGCCGATCTGGATGCGGCTGTGATGGCGCAATTGCGTCGATTGGGGCGTTTGGCCGTGCCACCGGATGGTCAGGCAGAAACCCTGCGTTTGCCAGTCGTGCTGCGCTGAGAGACTGTTGGGCCTTAACGCTTCGTTAGGCGCTCTCCCCTAACTTCAGGACGGAAGTCAGGGGAGAGCGACGTGAAACTGGCCGTCGTCGAAGACAATGCGATGATCCGAAGCGTGCTTCTGGCCGTGCTGGAGGATATGCCGGATTGCCTGGCCAGCGGCTTCGAAGCCGCTCTCCCCGCGTTAGAGGCGTGTCAGCACACGGATTTCGACCTTTTCATCCTGGATCAGCGTCTGCCTGACCTCACCGGGCTGGAAACCTTGCAGAAACTGCGCGCCGATCCGCGTTTTGCCCATGCCCCTGTCGTTATGGTCACGGCCGATTCGGATCGCGCCCTGCGGTTGGAAGCGATCCGGGCTGGTGCCACGGATTTTCTGACAAAACCCTTCAATATCGAGGAATTGCGGCTGAGGCTTGGCAACCTGCTGGCCTTGCGACAAGCACAGAAGGATGTGGCCGCGCGCGAGAACCTGCTTTCGGCTGTGATTGATGCATCAACCGCCAGCATCGTGATTGGGGATGCCACCCGCCCCGAGGTGCCCCTGATTCTGGCCAACCGCGCCTTTGAGCGGTTGTCGGGGTATGATCGGGCCGAAGTTCTCGGCCAGAATTGCCGGTTCCTGAGTGCAGAGGCCCCCGATCATCCGGTGCGCCGTGCCCTGCATGATGCGGTTACCCTGCGCCAATCCGGCAAGTTCCGTTTGCGCAATCGCCGCCGCTCGGGCGAGCTGTTCTGGAACCAGATCGACCTTCACCCGGTGCCTGCGCCGGGCCCAATGGCAAGTTATATCGTTGCCACGCAAACCGATGTGACCGCAGAGGTGGAGGCCTCGCAATCACGCGACAGGCTTGATGCTCGTCTGGCAGGGATTGCGCAGTTGAGCGGGGCCTGGTTTTTCGAGTTTGATCGTGACCTGCGGCTGTCATACCTGTCCGCAGCCATGGCGCGCGCACTTGATGTGGTGCCAGAGGAGGTGCAGGGGCTTTCGGTGGATACTGTCGGCCGCCATATCGCGGTTGATCTTGCCGGGCAAAGTGGCAGCTTGCGCGCGCTTTTTGAGCGTAGGGAGGCGGTGTCGCATGTGTCGCTGCGCGTGCAGCGCCGTGACGGTTCGTTTTGCTGGATGCAGGCCAGCGCCGCACCGTTTCTGACTGTTGAGGGGGCTTTCGACGGGATTAGAGGCTTTGCCAGCGATGTCAGCGCGCTGGTGGCTGCGCGTGACGCCGCGCAACGGGCAGAACGGGCCCAAGCGGCTTTCATCGCGATGATGAGCCATGAGTTGCGGACACCTTTGACGGCCATCATTGGCTTGTCGGAAATGCTGGAGGCCAGCTGCCGGACCGAAAGCCGCCGCGTTGACCTGGCAACAATCCGCCAGGCTGCCACCGATCTGACGGATGTGCTGGCTGATGTGCTGGATCACACGCAACTTGAAAGCGGCCAGCTCACACTTGCCAGCGCTCCGGTTTCGCTTGCCGATCTTCTCTCTGCCATGGTGGAGGAACATCGCCCCAAGGCGGTTGCGCGCGGCCTCGATCTGCGACTGGAGGTCGAGGGGGAGGCCAGCGCGCTACGACTGGGGGACGCTGGGCGGTTAAGGCAGATTTTGCGCAATCTTCTCGATAACGCCCTGCGGTTTACCGAGACAGGTAGTGTTCGTTTGACGCTTGATCTTGCGGATGATGCGCATCTCGCAATCGAGGTCGCCGATACCGGCATCGGGGTAAAGGCCGAGGATCATGACCGCATTTTCCTGCCGTTCTTTCAAGTTGACGCCTCCATGGGGCGCACCCATACCGGTCGCGGCCTGGGTTTGAGCATCGCGCGCAAACTGACCGAAGCCATGGGCGGGCGGCTCTCCTTGCGCTCGGCCCTCGGCGAGGGGGCTGTGTTCCGACTGGACTTGCCGTTGCGCGTGCCGCCAGGCCTTGCAGCCTCTGGGGGATCGACCAAAGCTATTGATCTCACAGGGGCAACGGTTTTGGTGGCGGATGACAATGCGGCCAATCGCAAGTTGTTGTCGCTGATGCTGTCACGTCTGGGAGCAGAAGTGACGCTTGCCGAAGATGGGCGCGCCGCGCTTGATGCCTGGGCACCCGACAGGTTCGATGCGCTGTTGCTGGACATCAATATGCCTGCCCTGACCGGGACAGAAGTCATTTCTGAAATACGGTTGCGCGAGCGATGCGCGCAACTGGTTCCTGTGCCTGCTTTCGCCGTCACCGCGAATGCCCGTCCTGAACAGGTGGAAACCTATAGGGCAGCAGGCTTTGATGGCTGCATCGCGAAACCCTTGAACCTTGGCACTCTTTCGGGGGCTTTGGGCCCCCGTTTGCCGCAACACTGATGGGACGATCGAAAACCATGACCCATACCTTGAAACACCTGCTTGCGATTTGTCTGGCCCTGTGGCTGGCGCTTCCGTCTGCATCCGTCGCAGAACCCCTCGCGACGCCGACTGGAGAGGTTATCCTCGAGATGGGCGGGGCGGTGTCCATCACGAATGGCGATGGCGTCGCGCGTTTTGACTTGCCGCTGCTGGACGCCCTTCCCCAGAGAGAGACTCGCACCAATACTCCTTGGTATGATGGTGTGCATGTCTTTTCCGGTCCAACCTTCACAGATCTGCTCGCTGCGGTCGGGGCCGAGGGCAGCACGCTACGGGTGACTGCCATCAATGATTATGCGGTCGAGATGCCGATCGCAGAACTGACGTCACACCCTGTCATTCTGGCCACACGTCTTGATGGTGAGGAGATGTCGATCCGCGACAAGGGGCCGCTTTTCGTCATCTTTCCTTTTGACGAAGCGCCGGAACTGGTGAATGAGCTGTCATTCTCCCGATCGGTCTGGCAGGTCCGACAGATCGAGGTTCTGCCATGATCAGTGCGCGCCATCCTGCCGCAGCGATGCGAGTGCGGGTGGCCGCCATGTTTCTGGCTTGCGCTGCATTACTGCTTCTTGTGGCATGGGTGGTGTTGTTCTCACGCCTGCTCGCGGCGGATCGCACCATGGTTTCACGCGTGCGCGAGGATGCCATCTGGGCCGTGTTCCAGGCAGATCGCCATGCAGCCAGCCTCCAACACCACCTGCGGCAATTGCTTGTCAGTCGGGATCGGACGCGCCACAAGGATCTGCGTTTGGCCTATGACATGCTTTACAGCCGCGCTGTCCTGTTGGAACGCGGGGCCTTTGCGATTGACCTGACAGGTGGGACCGATCTGGGAAGGGCAAGTGTCGCCCGCACCGGCGAAGTACTGGAACTCGCGACGGCCTTTGACGCCCTTGATCCGGCCTCCGGGACGTATTTTGCTGATCTTGTGGCGCTGGAGCCCAGGGTGGATGCCTTGAGGCAGGGGATGTCTGACCTCTTGCTGGCTGCCAATCAGGAAATCAGCCGCAGCAGGGTTACGGAACGCGATGCACGCAAGGTCATTCAGGACCGGCTTGGTTGGAGTGCAGGATTATTGGTCCTTGCCTTTTTGGGGATCGGCATCCTGCTGCTGGTTCAATTGCGACAATTGCGCCGCGCCCATGGCCGCATGGCACTGTTGCAACGGCGCAGTTTGCAACAGGCCAATCGGGCAAAGGCAGCCAATGCTGCCAAGTCAATTTTTCTTGCCACAATGAGCCATGAGATCCGCACGCCGCTTAACGCCATCATCGGTTCTGCCGAGTTGCTGGGTCACGAGGGGTTGAGCCATGTGCAAAGCAAGCGTGTTCAGACCATTCAGTCTTCCGGGCAGTTGTTGCTGGATGTGATCAACGACATTCTTGATTACTCCAAGCTGGACAGTCGCGGACTGGAACTTCAGATGGAAGACTTCGACCTGAGCATGATTGCTGAAACCATTGGCAATACTTTCTCGGATCGTGCCGCTGCCAGCAACTTGCGTTTTTCGATCTGTTTGCCGCAAATCCGTATTCGCAGTGATCCAGCCCGATTGCGGCAGGTAATCGTCAACCTACTTGGAAATGCACTGAAATTCACAGAACGAGGTGAGGTGCGCCTGGCGGGGGCGGTAATATCTGAGGGGCGACTCAGGATCGAAGTCAGTGACACAGGGTTTGGGATCAAGAAGGAAGATCTGTCGCGATTGTTTCGGGATTTCGAGCAGATCGACGGCTCTTATGCCCGTGCGCATGGCGGTTCCGGTCTTGGGCTCGCCATCAGCAAACGTATCGTGCAGGGCATGGGGGGCAATATCGGTGTGGTCAGCACAGTAGGGCTGGGGAGCACGTTCTGGTTTGAGGTTCCGTTTGAGCCAGCCGGTGCGCCGGTCGTTTCTGGTGACGCCGATTTGCAGAAACGGGCGAGCTATTCAGTCGGCTCGTTGCAAGTGCTCGTCGTGGAAGATAATCCGATCAATCGGGCCGTCATCTCTGATCAATTGGGGCGACTGGGGCATGCTGTCGTTGCGGTTGAGACTGGCTACGCTGCGTTGGAGCGCTTGGCCTCTCCGGGAATTGATCTGGTGCTGATGGATATGCAGATGCCAGGGATCAGTGGGCCGGACACGACGCGGCGTTTGCGTGCGGCGGGGTGTGACCTGCCTGTTATCGGCGTCACAGCCAATGCGTCGATCGAAGACAGGCGCAGTTGCGAAGATGCGGGCATGACCGGTTTTCTGCCGAAACCCGTGACTTTGCAACGCCTTGCCGAAGCGATTGCGCATGCTGCGCCTGAAACTCGTGCTGTTGAAGCGTGTGATCCGGTGGCCCCCTCCGCCTCAGCCCAGGAACAACTGACCTTGTCTGGTCAGTTGGAGGATCTCGTGTCCAGTCTTGGGGCCGTGCGGGTGCTTGGTCTGCTGACACAGTTTGAACAGAGCCTGTCTGGCGTAGAGGACGCATTGCTCAGCGCTGTCGAAAGGGCCTGTCAGCACGACATAGATGAGGCGCTGCATGGCTTGAAAGGTGCCGCACTGACACTTGGACTTGTTGAGGCTGGCACGACAGCTCAGGATTTGAGGGTGCCAGGAAGCATCACGCCTGGCAGCGCGACAGAGTTGATCGCGCTGGCTAGAAGGCAGGCCAAGGATATGGCCAGGATTTTGCAAGCGCGTGGGGCGGATGAGGCCGCGTGAAATCTGCCAGGCCATGCCTTCGGCGCGCTTGCAAAGGGGGATCAGCTTTCGCTGAGTGCAACCTTCATGTCCGTGACCTGATAGATCACTTCACCATCGGCCTCTACGATGCCGTTGGCAACGCCCATGGTCAAACGGCGGGTCTGGAGCGCTTTGGTGAAATCGACTTTATAGGTCAGCATCTTGCGATCTGGCCGCACCATGCCGGTCAGTTTCACCTCGCCCACACCGAGCGCGTAGCCGCGACCCTGCCAGCCACGCCAGCCCAGGTTGAAGCCCGTCAATTGCCACAATCCGTCAAGGCCCAGGCAGCCCGGCATGATCGGGTTGCCGGGAAAATGACAGTCGAAGAACCACAGATCGGGGGTGATGTCGAACTCGGCGATCACATGGCCTTTGCCATGCAGGCCGCCATCGGCCGAAATCTCGGTGAGCCGGTCCATCATCAGCATTGGCGGTGCCGGAAGCTGGGCATTGCCCGGCCCGAACAATTCGCCCCGCGCGCATTTCAGCAGATCTTCCTTGGTGAAACTCGTCGGATATGCGGTCATTTGGCCTTTGCCCCCAATATGCGTTGGTTTCCTCTATCACCCTGGCTTCCCCCGTGGCAAGGGTAGGGGATGCGATGGGAGAGTGCGATGTTTGGGCGGTTTCTGCTGGCTTCGGGGTTGGCCAATCTGGCGGATGGGGTGGCGCTGCTGGCCTGGGTTTGGGTGGCATCCATGTTGACGCGCGACCCTGGGTTGATTGCTTTGGTGCCGATGGCCTTGCGCCTGCCCTGGCCATTGTTTGCGATCCCTGCCGGGCTTGTGGCGGATCGGGTAGATCGGCGGCGACTGGTTGTCGCGATGGACCTCCTCCGCGCTTTTGCCTTTGCCGGGGCGGCATTGGCCCTGTGGTTTGCTTCGCCCTTGCCGTCCGCACCTTTGGCGGGGGTGTCTTCCATCCCCCTGTTTGTCGGGCTTTGCCTGGCCGCCCTGACCGTGGGCGTGGCAGAAGTATTTCGTGACAATGCGGCCCAGACATTGTTGCCGGCGCTGGTGTCGTCACAAGACCTTGAAAAGGCGAATGGCCGTTTGTGGACGGTCGAAGCGGTGGCGAACCAGTTGACCGGCCCGGCACTTGGTGCCGTGCTGCTTGGAACCCTTGTCGCGGCACCCTTCATGGCAAATGCGCTGGCCTATGGTTTGGCCGGGCTGATGATGGCCGCGATTGCCGGGCGCTTCACGCCAGAGCGGCAGACAGGCAGCCATTGGCGTGCCGATCTGGCCGAGGCCTTTGGCTTCATGCGCCGCCAGCCATTGCTGCTCTGGCTGGCCTGCATCACCGGGCTATGGAACCTTGGTGACGCGATGATGGTCTTTTCCCTTGTTCTGCATGCGCAGGAGAATATCGGCCTGACTGCCCCGCAATATGGCGGTATTCTGGCCGCCGCCGCCGTGGGTGGCATGGCGGCAGGGCTGCTTGGGGGCTGGTTTCCGGGGCGCATCGGGGCGTCGCTGACCGCGCGCCTCATGTGTATCTTTGCAACGCTGGCCTATGTTGCCATGGCGGCTGTGCCCTCGGGGCTGTGGCTGGCGGGCTGTTATGTGGTGCTGGAATTTTGTGGCATCACTTGGAACATCGTCTCGGTCAGCACACGACAGCGCCTGATCCCGCCTGACCTGCTGGGCCGGGTGAACAGCCTGTATCGGCTTCTGGCCTGGGGCATGTTGCCGTTGGGCACTCTGTTGGCCGGGCTGATCATCAGCCATGCCGCGCCCGTGATCGGGCGAGCCGAGGCATTGACCCTGCCGATCTGGATCGGTGGCAGCGGCCTTTTGTTGGTGATGCTGGTGGCGCAGGCCCCACTACGACGCTATCTGCCGGGCCGGACCGCTTAAGCGTTTGAAACTTTCCGCCATGACGCTTAAATTGCAAGGGCAACAAGTCACAGGCAGAGCCATGGGCGCAGAGCTTCAAGATCAGGCGCGACCGGAACGGGCCCAAGAGGAACGGGCCAAGACCCGTGCTTCCGATTGGTTGGCGCGTGGAAACCTGCGGCCAACACGACAGCGCGTGCAACTGGCCACGCTTCTGGTCGGCGATGGTGTGGATCGCCACGTGACTGCCGAAAGCCTTTATGCGCTATCGGCCAGCGGGGCTGAGAAGGTCAGTCTTGCCACCGTCTACAACACGCTGCGCGCCTTTTGCGATGCAGGCCTCATGCAGGAGGTCGTGGTGGATGGTGCCAAAAGCTATTTCGATACCCGTATGGACGATCACCCGCATTTCTTCTGGGAAGATAGCGCGACATTGACCGATGCACCTGCGGATCAGTTGGAGATCGCGCGCCTGCCCGATGCCCCGGACGGCACCGAGGTGGCGCGGGTGGATGTGGTCATCCGGCTGCGCCGCAAGCGCTGAGGAAACGGAAAAAGCGGGCACAAAAACCGGGCGCAAGGCCCGGCTTTTGTCGAATCCGTGACCCCAATCAAAGACCGGGCAGGGCGTTCAGCAGCGAGCGCGACCCGAAGGTTGCGCCGCCATTGGGGCCGAATTTGAAATCCACCCCCAGTTTCAGATAGGTCTCGTCGATCGAGGCTGCGCTGTCATCGGCGCTTACGCGGCCAATCTCGCCCTTCAGCATCGTCGCGCTGCCCAGCATGTAGTCAGCCCCGATGCCAAAGCGGGTGGCATCCGCGACACCATTCGACGAGATGTGATCGACGGAAATGCCCATGCTTACGGCATCCGCCACCGGCATGCGCGCGGCGATCCCGGCCATGGTGCCATTGCTGCCGGGTTCGTCCACGACGGCGATATAGGCATCCATCTGCGCTGCGCCGATGCTGCGGGCATATTCGGCTCCCCAGAAATCTTCCGAGCCGTCAATGCGGTCCCAGCCATAGAAGATGCCCGCGGCGCTGCCATCATTGAAGGTCATGCCGAGGTGGTTGGTCATGGTCAGCGCGTTTTCATCGAGCGCATGCAGGCCCGAATAGCCCAGATCGGTCTGCATCAGGAAGCGGCTGCCAAAGTTCCATTGCACCTGACCGTCAATCGAGGATTTGGCATAATCACTGTCCGAGGTGAGCAGGGAGTGGCTGACGCCGACGCGTCCCCCTGCAAATTCTGCCTGCGCGATGGTGGGCTGGGCGATGATGGCAAGGCTGCAAAGCGCGGCTGCGCCTTTGAAAGCGGTAAAACGCATGGACTGGCTCCTGTAACCGGGCTTGCTGCCCGCACTGCTGCTATGGCCGTTCTGGCCTTTGTTTGCGGCAGAATAGCGCCAGAGGGCGGGGCGCGTCCAGCGGGAATGCGCCCCGGCCCGCGATCAGACAATGATCCGCGCCAACGGGGCCCCGAAAGCCAGCGTATCGCCCTCGTTTGCCAGTTGCGACAAACGACCATCCAGCGGAGCTTCGATGCGGGTCTCCATCTTCATGGCCTCCATCACGGCAACGGCTTCGCCTGCGTTGACCACATGCCCTTCCGGCACAAGCCAGCGCATAAGGCTACCGGAAACCGGCGCTGTGATGGTGCCGGGTGTTTCCGGGGCTTGCTGCGGTGCAATTTGGGAGGCGGGCACCCCGCCAAACAGAGCCAGCGGCAGGGCCACACGGTGTCGCCGCCCGTCGATCTCGATCTCTCCACGCCAGAGGCCGGGGTCCGGCACGGCAGCCACCCGGGCATGGCCCGCCAGATCGGCGCGAAATTCGGTTTCGATCCAGCG
>CALKAA010000285.1 GCA_937983495.1 uncultured Gemmobacter sp.
AAGAAACTGGCACCGATCGGGGCCGCCTCGTCGTTGAAGTCGAAAGCCGGGTGGTGCAGACCTGCACCTGGGCCGGTGCCCATGAACAGATAGGCCCCGGGGCGGGCTTCCAGCATATAAGAGAAATCTTCTGACCCCATCTCGCGCGGCGAGTCGGCATCGACACGGCCCGTGACCTCTTCTGCGACAGCGGCGGCGAAACTGGCTTGCTCGGCATGGTTGATCGTGGCCGGATAGCCCCAGTCATAGTCGATCCGTGCCGAGACGTTATAGGCCGCTGCTGTCCCCTCGACGATTTCATAAATCCGTTTTTTCAACAGCTTGCGCACCTCGGGCTTGAAGCAGCGGATGGTGGCGCAGAACATCGCCTCTTCGGGGATGATATTGCTGGCGGTGCCGGTGTGGATCTGGGTGACCGAGATCACCGCCTCATCCAGCGCATAGACATTGCGCGGAATGATGGTCTGCACCGCCTGCACCATGGCGACCACAGCGACCACAGGGTCTATACACTCATGTGGCGTGGCAGCATGACCGCCCTTGCCGGTCAGATGGACAAAGGCCGTATCGACCGAGGCCATCAGCGCGCCCGGATTGGTTTGAAATTGCCCGAATGGCACGCCGGGCGCATTGTGGATGCCGTAAACCTCGGCAATGCCGAAACGGTCCATCACACCTTCCTGCACCATGACCTGACCGCCACCGCCATCTTCCTCGGCGGGTTGGAACAGCAGCGCCACACGGCCGGAAAAGCGCCGCGTTTCGGCCAGATACTTGGCCGCTCCCAGCAGCATTGCCACATGGCCATCATGGCCACAGGCATGCATTTTCCCTTTGATCTGAGAGGCATAGGGGGCACCCGTCGCCTCCTCGATCGGCAGCGCATCCATATCGGCGCGCAACCCGATGGTGCGCCCCTCACCCTGCCCGTTGATGATCGCCACGATGCCGGTCCTGGCGATGCCGGGGTGAATTTCATCGACACCGATCTCACGCAGCCGCTCAATGATGAAAGCCGCCGTTTGGTGGCATTCAAATTCCAGCTCGGGGTTTTGGTGCAGGTGATGCCGCCAGCCCTTCATCTCCTCGGCGAAATCGGCGATGCGGTTGAGAACGGGCATGGTAGACTCCTTCGGAGGATCGAGGCTAAGCCCGGAGGGAAGCGCAAAACCGGAGGAACCGCAATGGCTCAACGTCCCCTGCCCCGTGCCGAAAGCGACGCTTTGGTGCATGACGCAACGGCAGGCATGCCGCGGCTGCTGGAGATCATGGCCCGGCTGCGCGCACCGGATGGTTGCCCCTGGGATATCGCGCAGGGCTTTGCTGAAATCGCGCCCTATACGCTGGAGGAGGCGCATGAGGTGGCCGATGCGATTGCGCAAGAGGACTGGCAGGGGTTGAAGGGCGAGCTGGGCGATTTGCTGTTCCAATCGGTGTTTCATGCGCAAATCGCTGAAGATAAAGGGCTTTTCCGGTTCGAGGATGTGGTGACGGCGATTGCCGACAAGATGGTGGCGCGCCACCCGCATGTTTTTGGCAGCGAAAGCCGGGACAAATCGCCCGAACAGCAGACGGCCGATTGGGAGGCGCTGAAAGCGGCTGAACGTGGGGCGGCGCGCACTCTGGATGGTGTCGCACTGGCTTTGCCTGCGCTGACCCGGGCGGTGAAGCTGCAAAAGCGCGCGGCGCGTGTGGGATTCGACTGGCCCTCCACCGATGAGGTGATCGACAAGATCACCGAGGAGGCGCGGGAATTGGTCGAAGCCCGCGACCGCCTGACGCAGGCCGAGGTGGAGGAGGAATTTGGTGATCTGCTGTTCGTCATGGCCAATCTGGGCCGCCACCTGGAGGTGGACCCGGAGGCAGCCCTGCGCGCGGCAAATGCCAAATTCACGCGCCGTTTCAAACGGATAGAAGATTGGCTGGCAGAGGACGGCCGGCGACCCGAAGCCAGCGACCTGGCCGAGATGGACGCGCTGTGGAACCGCGCCAAGACCGAAGAAAAGGCGCGAATTTTCGACGAAAATTCGGGGCCGGCGAAAGACTGATTTCTTTTATCAACTATTGACCCGAGAAAAAAACTCAGGTTTATGGCGCATGGAATTTCCGACGAAAGAGGTCAGACATGAAACGCGCCCTTCTCGCCGCCCTGCTCGCCAGTGCCGCCGCCCCCGCGATTGCGGAGGAAGTGAATATCTATTCGCACCGCCAGCCCGAACTCATCCAGCCGCTGCTGGACGCCTTTACCAAGGAAACCGGGATCACCACGAATATTGCCTTTGTTGACAAGGGCATGGCCGAACGTCTGACCGCCGAGGGTGACCGTTCGCCCGCCGATCTGGTGCTGACGGTCGATATCGCGCGGCTCAAGCAGATCGTCGACGCCGGCGTGACGCAAGCCGTGCAATCGGATGTGTTGGAGGCCAATATTCCGGCCGAATACCGCGATGCAAACGACCAGTGGTTCGGCCTGACGGCGCGCGCGCGCATCGTTTACGCTTCCAAGGATCGCGTCGCTGATGGTGCCGTGACCACCTATGAGGATCTGGCAGACCCGAAATGGAAAGGCAAAATCTGCGTCCGTTCCGGCACCAATGACTACAACATCGCGTTGCTCTCGGCAGTGATTGCACATCATGGTGTGGATGCCGCGAAAACCTGGGCCGAGGGCCTGAAGGCGAATCTGGCGCGCAAACCCGATGGCGGCGACCGCGATCAGGTTAAGGCGATCTGGGCAGGCGAGTGCGATATCGCCATCGGCAACACCTATTATATGGGGGCGATGCTGAATGACCCGGAGCAAAAGGCTTGGGCCGACAGCGTGCGGATTGTCTATCCGACCTTCGAGGGGAAAGGCACGCATATGAACATCTCGGGCGTGGCCATGACCAAATCGGCCCCGAACAAGGACGCCGCGCTGAAGCTGATGGAATGGCTGACCTCGGATGAGGCGCAGCGTATCTATGCGGAAACAAACAATGAATTCCCGGTGAAGCCCGGCGTTCCGGCCTCGGAACTGGTCACCTCCTGGGGCGCGTTCACCCCGGATGCGCTGCCCTTGAGCGAGGTGTCGGGCCACCGTGCAGAGGCGCTGAAACTGATGGAAGAGATCAATTTCGACGGTTGATCCCTGCCACAGCCCCCTCGAAAGGCCGCCCTCGGGCGGCCTTTTTGTGTCATGGGCTGTACAGTTTGCCCGGTTTTTCGCCTGAAATGGTAAGATGCTGTACAGTTTCCCCCGCGACGCAGGCGCGCAGTGTAATTCTGTGGACACCCACATTTTACCGGATGGACAAAAGCCTCCACACCGCTTTTGATGCAGCCAAATTTCGGAGCATGTCATGACCCACTCCCCGCGCAAGATCATCATCGACACCGACCCCGGCCAGGACGATGCCGTCGCCCTGCTGCTGGCGCTGGCCAGCCCCGAGGATGTGACGGTGCTGGGCGTCACGGCGGTGGCGGGCAATGTGCCGCTGCCGCTGACCGAACGGAATGCGCGGATCGTCTGCGAACTGGCGGGCAAGCCCGAGACCAAGGTTTTTGCTGGCTGCGACCGGCCTTTGTCGCGCAAGCTGGTGACGGCGGAGCATGTGCATGGCAAGACGGGCCTTGATGGCCCGCAACTGGCCGATCCGGTGATGCCGCTGCAAGATCAGCACGCGGTCGATTTCATCATCGAGACGCTGCGCGCCGAGCCTGCGGGCACGGTCACGCTCTGCCCGCTGGGGCCGCTGACCAATATCGCCACAGCCTTTCAGCGCGCGCCCGATATCATCGCGCGGGTGCAGGAAATCGTGCTGATGGGCGGTGCCTATTTCGAAGTGGGCAATATCACCCCGGCGGCGGAGTTCAACATTTACGTCGACCCGGAAGCCGCTGATATAGTGTTCAAATCCGGCGTGAAGCTGACCGTCATGCCGCTGGATGTGACGCATAAGGCGCTGACCACCAAGCCGCGCATTGCCGCCTTCCGCGCCATGGGGAGCGAGCCGGGCCGGATGGTGGCGGAATGGACCGATTTCTTTGAGCGCTTCGACATGCAGAAATATGGCAGCGAGGGCGCGCCGCTGCATGACCCCTGCGTCATCGCCTGGCTGATCCGGCCCGACCTGTTCACGGGCCGCCATATCAATGTGGAGATTGAAACCCGGTCGGAGCTGACGCTGGGCATGACCGTGGCGGATTGGTGGGGCGTCACCGAGCGCAAGCCCAACGCCTTGTTCATCGGGGACGTGAATGCAGAGGGGTTCTATGCCCTGCTGACAGAACGCATTGCGCGGTTGTGACGGCGTAAGCGGCGGCGCGTGCATGGCACGCGCCTGCGGGCCTCAACCGCCCAGGATGACCTTGACGTAATTCTTGGTCTCGGCATAGGGCGGCACGCCGCCATGTTTTTCCACCGCCATCGGCCCGGCATTGTAGGCGGCAAGCGCATGGCGCCAATTGCCGAATTTGCCATACATCATCGCCAGATATTTGGCCCCGCCCTCCAGGTTCTGATGCGGGTCGTTGATGTCCACCCGCAGGAAGCGCGCGGTATCGGGCATCAGCTGGGCAAGGCCGGTGGCCCCTTTGGGCGAAACCGCACCGGGGTTCCAGCCGCTTTCCTGCTGCACCAGGCGCAGGAACAGATCCTCGGGGATGCCATGTTTGCGAGCCATGGACCTGGCGACTTCCAGATACTCGCCCTTGTAGGAGCCGCGGAATTTCGGCACCGCGGCCACCGCAGCCACGGCTTCGGTCTCGCCCTTTTTCGGGGCATTGGGTTTCAGCCGGGCCGAGCCTTCATATTGCTTGGCCAGACGGCCATCGAGCAGCGAGGTTTGCGAGCGGAACAGCAGGTTGCGCGATTTGCTGGAGCCGGACAGACGAAGACCTTCCGCCAAAGCCGGCGCAGCCCCGATCACCATGGCTGCCACCGCCAAAACCAACTTGCGCTGCATGCGACCCCCGGAAACCTGTTCACGCGCGCCGACTATAGCGATTTTGCGGCGTGGTGCCAGTGGTTGCAGCGCGGACGGGCGGCGGGCGGGCAGATTGCTGCCGGTGCGAT
>CALKAA010000286.1 GCA_937983495.1 uncultured Gemmobacter sp.
GCGCAGGTGCAGGCTTGGCAGCCTCGGCAGCGGCGCGGGCTTCTTCCTGCTCGCGCTGGATCTGGGCGCGCGATTTGGTACCCAGAATATCGGCTTTGCGCTGTGCTGCGGCCGCAATCTTGGCCTCGGCCTCTGCGCGCGCGGCGCGTTCTTCTTCTTCGGCCTTGGCCTTGATCGCAGCCAGACGAGCGCGCTCTTCGGCTTCCTTGGCCTCGATCTCCTCGCGGCGGCGCTGGCGATCTTCCTCACGCTGACGCTCTTCCTCCGCGCGGCGCGCGTTGTCCTCGGCCTCACGGGCCTTGGCAGCCTTCAAGGCCGCCAGACGGCGCTCCATCTCGGCATCGGAAATGCCCGCCGGGCGTTTCGACGGGTCGCCCAGATGCGAAGCCGTGCCCGTGCCTGCCGTGCCCGAGGCACCCGGCTTCGGCACCACAACGCGCTTGCGCTTGGTTTCGACCACCACCGTATTGGTGCGGCCATGGCTGAAGCTCTGCTTCACCTGCCCGGGGCGTTTGCCCGCGCCGCCACCAAGACCGAGGGGTTTTTTACCGTCCGTATCGCTCATACCGTCTTCGTATCCTCTCCGGCGGTCTCGCCGCCGTCATGCTGGCCTGCGACTCCACCCCGGAGTCCTGCCAGCCTTGCCGCTTCCTCTACAACACGGTCGCTGAGTCCACCAGCCGCAAGCGCGCCGTGTATGGCACTTTCGCGGCCAAATGCCAAACCGATTTCCTGCCCGGTCAGGCACCCGATAAACAGCCCCGTTTTCGCGGGCGGGCGAAGCTTCGCCTTGCCGCGATCTGACCCGTCGCTGGCCTGGATCAGCACCTTTGCCGAACCGTCCACCAGCCAACCCTTCACCTTCTCGTATCCGGTCACCGCCAGCCCCGCCTTGCGCGCAAGGCTCAGCAGTTCGACCACCCGTTTCGCCAGCATCGCCTCGATGAGGTCGGCCAGTTCAGCGGGCGGGGTCACCTTGGCGCGGGCGGCGCGGGAGAACAGCCCCTTTGCCGCCGCCCGGTCCAGGGCCTCGCGGGTGCTGGTCACCCAAAAGCCCCGGCCCGGCAATTTGCCCAGAAGATCGGGCAAAACCGTGCCATCGGGGGCCGCGACAAAGCGGATCAGGCCGAATTTTGGCCCAACCTCGCCCGAAACGATACATTTCCGTTCCGGGCCTTCGCTGTCGTCCTTGCGGCCACCGCGTGTCATGTTCAGGCCTCGGCCTCCTCGTCGCCCTCGGCCTCGTCTTCGGCCACATCGGCCTCCAGCTCGGTCGGGTCAACCCAGCCCAGCATGACGCGTGCCGTCATGATCAGGGTCTGTGCCTCGTCCAGCGTCATCTCGAACTTCTCAAGCACGCCATCGTCTTTCTTGCGCTGGCCATTTTCGGTGGTCCAGCCGCCCGCCAGCTCCCAATCGGCGCAGGTGGCGAAATCTTCCAGCGTCTTGATGCCGTCCTTGGCCAGCGCCTCGATCATCTGGGGCGTCAGACCTTCAAAGTTGAACAGGCTGTCCTCAACCCCCAACTCGCGGGCGGTTTCGATGGCCTTGCGATTCTGTTCCTCGATCACGTCGCGGGCGCGGGCCTGAAGCTCCGACGCGGTGCCCTCGTCGAATCCGTCGATCGACAGCAATTCGTCCTGATCGACATAGGCGACTTCTTCCAGGTTGGTGAAGCCTTCGGCCACCAGAAGCTGGGCCATCATCTCGTCGATATCAAGGGCATCCATGAACAGCTTGGTGCGCTCGGCGAATTCGGCCTGACGGCGGGCCGATTCTTCGGCCTCGGTCATGATGTCGATATCCAGCGCGGTCAACTGCGAGGCCAGACGCACGTTTTGACCACGGCGACCAATGGCCAGCGAGAGCTGTTCATCGGGCACCACAACCTCGATCTTGCCGGCCTCTTCGTCGAACACCACTTTCGACACTTCGGCCGGTTGCAGCGCGTTCACGAGGAAGGTGGCGGTATCGGCATTCCACGGAATGATGTCGATCTTCTCGCCTTGCAGCTCGTTCACCACGGCCTGCACGCGGCTGCCGCGCATCCCGACGCAGGCACCGACCGGGTCGATGGAGTTGTCGAAGCTGATGACGGCGATTTTCGCGCGCGAGCCGGGATCACGGGCCACGGCCTTGATCTCGATGATGCCGTCATAGATTTCCGGCACTTCCATCTTGAACAGCTCGGCCATGAACTGCGGGTCGGTGCGCGACAGGAAGACCTGCGGACCGCGGGTTTCGCGGCGCACGTCCTTCACATAGCAGCGGATGCGATCATTCGGGCGATAGGATTCGCGGCCGATCTTCTCGTTCCGGCGCAGGATGCCTTCGCCGCGACCGATGTCGACGATCAGATTGCCATATTCCTCGCGTTTGACCACGCCATTGATGATGGTGCCCTTGCGATCCTTGAATTCGTCGAACTGACGATCCCGCTCGGCCTCGCGCACCTTTTGCAGGATCACCTGCTTGGCGCTTTGCGCGGCGATGCGGCCCAGATCGACCGGCGGCACCTCGTCAATCACCTCATCGCCCAATTGCGGGTCGGCGAGATAGGATTTCGCCTGTTTCACCGTCAGTTGCGCGTGGTGGTTCTCGAATTCCTCATCGGCCACCACAGTGCGGATACGGGCGAAGGTGGCCCGGCCGGTCTTGCGGTCGATCTTCACGCGGATGTCGAGTTCCGAGCCATAGCGCGACTTGGCGGCGCGCGCGAGGCTCTCCTCCATGGCCTGAATCACCAGATCCGGGTCGATCATCTTTTCCCGCGCCACCGCTTCGGCGGTTTGCAGCAGTTCCAGCTGGTTCGCAGACGTAATCGCCATGATTGTCCTCTTGGCCTGTCAGAATTCGGTCAGTGTTTGGTCGCGGGGGCTTCGAGGTCGTCATCCTCGTCGCCTTCGGTTTCTTCGATCTCGTCGAATTTCGATTCGTCGATCACGCCGGATTCCTTGCGCTGGCGCAGAACCTCGGCAATCAGCTCGTCGGTCAGCAGCAGCTTGGCATCCGACAGCCAGTCGAATTGCAGACCGATGGTCAGCGTCTCGCCGCCTTCCTCGATCTCGATCAGCACTTCGTCGCCTTCGGTGCCTTGCAGCACGCCCTTGAAGCGGCGGCGACCGTCAATCAACTCGGTGGTCTCCAGCCGGGCCTCGTAATCGACCCACATGTCGAAATCCTTCAGCCGGGTTAACGGCCGGTCGATCCCGGGCGAGGATACTTCAAGGATATAGTTGTCCTCGATCGGGTCTTCCACATCCATCACAGCGGAAATCGCGGTGGAGCAGGTGGCGCATTCGTCCACCTCGATGCCACCATCGGGACGATCCACCATGATTTGCAGCGTGCGCGTCTTGCCGCCCATCAGGCGAATGCGCACCAGCTCGAACCCCAGTCCTTCGACAACGGGGGCGATGATATCGGCGAGTCGCCGGTCGATGGCGGTCTTGGCGATGAGATCGGTCATGCCTTGGTTCCAAAAACAAAAAACGGGCTCACAGGGCCCGTTTGCATCATTCGGTGGGCTTCCGGTTTGGACCCGCAAGCGCCTCTGTTGAGGGGGATATAGCGAAGATGCCCAAAGATTGCAAGGCATTTGCCAAAAGGGCGCGCAGTCAAAGCCCTGTGCCCTGTGAGATATGGCTGAAATAGTGCCTCAAGCCCCCGGCGCGCGGAACGCGGCACCGGGATTGTCGCGCCAGACCCGCCAATTCAGCGGGGCTGCCAGCGACAGCCAGGCGGCATAGGGCAAAATCAGCAGGAAGGCCCAGCCATCAAGGCTCCAGAACGTCCAGAGCATCCCCAGCACCGCGAAACACAGCGCGCCCATGACGGCCACCGAAAGCCCCATGCGCCGCGCTCCGAAAAAGGTGGGGGTCCAAAGCGTGTTCAGTGCAATCTGCAAGGCCCAGAAGCCCAAGGCAAAGGCATTGCCGGGCAGCACCGCCACCCGCGCGGCGGCCAGACTCGACAGCAGGTAAATTGTGGTCCAGGCGACCGGGAACATCCAGTTCTTCGGGCGCCAGTCAGGCTTCACGAGGCTTTCATACCAGGCACCCGGCTTGAACAACCAGCCGGTCAGACCAGCCGCGACACTCGCGCCCAGAAACAGCCCGAACAGCCCCCAATCAAACCCCGTTTCCATGCCTCACGCGCCCTTTCCGATGGCCCGCAGACCATCCATCACATGCACCAGCTCGGCCGAGATGCCGGGCTCTGACAGGGCATGCCCCGCCAGCCCGACCATGCGCAAATCACAAGCGCGCCAGCCCTCAGCCAGTTTCCAGGCACCCACGGGTGGACAGATCATGTCAAAGCGCCCTTGAACGATGGTCGCCCCCAGATGCTCGATCCGGGGGCGGTTGGCCAAGATCCAGCCATCACTTTCCAGAAAGCACCCATTCTGGAAGTAGTGGTTTTCCAGCCGGGCAAAGGCGCGGGCGTAATCCGACGGGCTTTCGTAATGGCCACCTTCGGCATGCACCGAGGCCAGCGCATTTTCCCATTGCGTCCACAGCCGGGCAAAGCGCATCTCCTCGACCATATTCCCCGAGAACAAGCGCCGGTGATAGGCCCCGATCAGATCGCCCCGCTCCGCCTCGGGGATGGGCGAGGCGAAGCGTGCCCAAAGCTCGGGATAAAACGCCCCTGCGCCGCCGCCATAGAACCAGCCAAGCTCGGCCCGTGTGCCCAGAAACACCCCGCGCAGCACCAGATGCCGCACGCATTCGGGGTGGGTGATCGCGTAAACCAGCGCCAGCGTGGCCCCCCAACTGCCGCCGAACAGGATGAAGCGCGCGATGCCAAGCGCCTGCCGGATCACCTCGATATCGGCCACCAGATCCCAGGTGGTATTGGCCTCCACGCTCGCCGTCGGGCGCGAACGTCCGCAACCGCGCTGGTCAAACAAAACGACCCGATACACTTCGGGGTCGAAATAGCGCCGCATTGCCGGGCTGCATCCGCCACCGGGGCCCCCATGCAGCACCAAGACCGGCACCCCATTCGGCGCGCCGCATTGTTCGACGTAAACCCGATGCCCACCCGCAACCTCGATCACCCGCTGGTCGAAGGGTTCGACCGGCGGATAAAGATATTCGACTGCGCGCTTTTGGCCTGATCTATGGTCCATGATCATACTATATAACGCCTCAAACGCATTTCGCCACCGGAGAGACCCAGATGACCACCACGATTGACGCTGCCGAAGTGGCGAAGTTCGAGGCCATGGCCGCAGAATGGTGGGATCCGACCGGCAAGTTCAAGCCGCTGCACGAGATGAACCCCTGCCGGCTGGACTATATCACCCGTCAGATTGCCGCCGAATTCGGACGTGATCTGACGAAACCCGAACCGTTCAAGGGCTTGCGCCTGCTGGATATTGGCTGCGGCGGCGGGCTGCTATCGGAACCTATGGCCCGGCTGGGGGCCACGGTGGTGGGTGCCGATGCCGCCGCGCGGAACATCCCTGTGGCACAGATTCACGCCGAACAATCGGGCCTTGAGATCGACTATCGCCACACCAGCGCCGAAGCGCTGGCCGAAGCGGGCGAGCAGTTCGACGTGGTGTTGAATATGGAGGTGGTGGAGCATGTGGCCGATCCGCTTGCCTATCTGACTGCCTGCCAGCATCTGCTGAAACCCGGCGGGCTGATGGTTTGTTCCACGCTGAACCGCAACGCCAAGAGCTTTGCCATGGCGATTGTGGGGGCGGAATGGATCATGCGCTGGCTGCCCAAGGGCACGCATGACTGGAAGAAATTCATCACCCCCGATGAGCTGTTCGATCTGATCCGCCGTGCGGGCCTTGATCCGGTGGATCGCAAGGGCATGGTGTTCAACCCGGTATCGTGGCGCTGGAGCCTGTCGGACCGTGACTTGTCGGTAAATTACGTCACCGCCAGTGTGAAGCGCGCATGATCTTCTGGGCGGCGCTGGCCCTTCTGGCGCTGTGGGGCGGCACGGCGCTTTGGGTGCATTACCGCACCCCCGGCCTTGTCCTGCTGCTTCTGGCCGGGGTTGGGGTGGCTGCGCTGCGGCTGATGGCCCTGCCCGCATGGCCCGCCCTTGCCGCACTGACACTGGCGCTGCTGCTGTGGTTCTTCCTCTGGCTGCGGCCAAGGCTCGACCGCGATTGGGCCCCTGATGTGTCTCGTATCGTGACCGGCGAGGCGCAGGGTGATCTGGTCACGCTGCACGACATCCGCACCTTCCACTGGACCAGTGAGACCGAGGCAGAACCGGCCTGGCGCAGCGACAGCTATGACCTGAGCCAGATCACCGGTGCCGACCTGTTCACCTCGGTCTGGGGCAACCCCAAGATCGCCCATCTTCTGCTGAGCTTCGCCTTTGCCGATGGCCGCCGCCTTGTGTTTTCGGTGGAGATCCGGCGCGAGCGGGGCGAGGTGTTTTCCTCGATCGGCGGGTTTTTCCGCCAGTTCGAACTGGCCCTGATCGCCGCCCCCGAGGAGGACATTCTGCGCCTGCGCACCAATCTTCGCGGCGAGGAGGTGCGACGCTATCCGCTGACCCTTTCGCCTGCCCAACTGCGGAAAATCTTCCTGTCCTATCTGGCGCTAGGCAACCGGCTGGCAGGCCAGGCACGGTTCTACAATACGCTCACCGCCAATTGCACCACGATCGTCTGGCAATTGGTGCGCGTCGGTGCGCCGGAATTCGGCTGGCATCGCAGCGTGCTGCTTTCGGGCCTGCTGCCCGACTGGCTGCACCGCGTCGGGCTGATCGAAGACCCGGCGAAGCGCGGCCATGGGGTGCGCATCACCCCGCTGGCACAATCTGCCCCCGAAGGGGCAGACTATTCACAGGTGATCCGGCCCAACTGAGCCGAAGGTCACAGAAAATCCTCGGCGTCGATCCGTGCCATATCGACACCGCGCAAAAGGATTGTGCCCCCATCATGGTGAATCAGGGTGCCCTGTGCCACCTGCTCCAGACGATGCGCGCCATCCAGCCGGATCATATCCTGCCCATCCGTAAAGTCGGTGATCACATCATTGCCGGTCCTCCCGGTAAAGATGAACCTGTCGCCGCCTTTTCCACCCGTCAGCAGGTCATTGCCCGCGCCGCCCTCCAACTGATCGGCCCCGGAGCCCCCCAGAAGGCGATCCTGCCCCGTGCCTCCCAGCAGGGTATCCGCCCCATGACCGCCAGCAAGCCGGTCATTGCCATCAAGGCCTGACAGGACATCGGCCTTGCGCATCTTCAGCACCTGTCCCGGTGCCAGAACGTCATCGCCATCTGACCCCGTAATACGCAACGCCTCGGCATTGATCGCGCGTTGGAGGGCGGCCTGATTATAGGTCACATAAACGCCACCAGCGTCGCGCCCAGCCAGCCGGAAGACAGCCGCGGCATCGACCTCAAAGCCCGAAATGGTCATGAGACTGGTAAAGCCGGCATCAAACTTGGTCAGGGCCGCATAGTTGAACGAGCCTTCCACCGCGCGCTCTCCACTTTGCAAGATGGTCACGCCATTGCCGGACAGGCCGCCATAAAACCAGTTGCCCAGAGACACCGAAACCGCACGGCCATAGCCCAGATAGACATCCGAATTGCCCAGTCCGGTCACCAATTGTGCCGTCAACGCCGCAAGGTTTCCCTTGATCGAAATCGAAACTGTCACAAGATCCTCCACACCATTCCTTCGCGCAACCTGAGGATTACAGCCCGCAAAGTCAATCCGCTCTTACCCCCTGCCGGTCATCCAATTCCCCAAGCGCGCAAAGGCCGAAGTCTTGGGCAAGCCAAGCGCCGCCTCGCGGCGGTCAGCAGTGTTGAGCAGCGCATACATGCCGCGCACACCCAGCCAGCGCAGCGGCTCTGGCTCCCATTTGCGGGTCTGGCGGTTGACCCAGGGCAGATGCACCAGCGCGCTGTCCTGCCCGGTGACCAGATCGGCCAAGGTGCGCCCGGCGAGGTTGGAGGTGGACACCCCCACCCCGACATAGCCCCCCGCAAAACCGAGCCCCGTTGCCCGATCAAACCCGAGGCTGGCGCACCAGTCACGCGGCACGGCAAGCACACCGCACCAGCCATGGTCAATGCGGGCATCCCGCGCCGCCGGGAAATGCCGGTGCAGAATGGTGGTCAGCCGCCGCAGCGTCTCGGGATCGGGCACGCCCTCGCGGTCGGTGCCGTTGCCAAAACGATAGGGCACGCCGCGCCCACCCACGGCAATCCGCCCTTCGCGGGTACGCTGGCAATAGCAATAGGCATTGGCGAAATCGCCCAAGATCTCGTGCCCCTGCCAGCCGATCTGATCCCAGAGAGCAGGCGGCAAAGGCTCGGTCACGATCTGGGCAGAATTCAGCGCCAGCCAGTCGCGCCGATGCCCCGGCAGGCCAGCCGTGAAACCCTCGGTCGCGCGCAGGATCACACCCGCCTGCACGATTCCACGCGTGGTCGTCACTTGGCCGGGGCCGTAAGACAGCACCTCGGTCTGCTCCACGATCCGGGCACCCGCACGCTCCACCGCTTGCGCCAGGCCCTGCACCAGCTTGGCAGGCTGCACACGCGCCACGCCCTCCACGATCATACCACCCAGAGTGCCGGGCACCGCCACCCGCCCCATGGCCTCCGCCGCGCCGATCTCGCGCACACGATCCGCCTCGCCCCAATGGCGGCGATGCACAACCTCGGCTCGCAGCCGCGCCAATTGCGCCGGATTGGTGGCCACCATCAGCTCGTCAGTCGGGTAAATATCGGCCTCAATCCCCTCAGCCGCCGCCACGGCCAGCACCTCGTCCACCGTGCCATTCATCGCCGCCACCATCGCCCGTGTGGCCGCCTCGCCATGGGTTTTCGCATAACGCGCGTGGCTCCAGGCAAAACCGCCGGTCAACCAGCCGCCATTGCGCCCCGAAGCCCCGAACCCAGCAAAGTTCTTCTCTATCAGCAGGATGTTCAGCGTGGGGTCAGCCTTGCGCAGATACCAGGCGGCCCAAAGCCCGGTATAACCCGCCCCGATGATTGCCACATCCACGGTGCAATCCCCCTGCAAGGCGGGGCGGAGGGCAGGCAATCCGGCATCGGCATACCAGAAGGACGGCCCGCCCAGACGGGTCATGCCGCCGGTTCTTGCAGCACGGTTGCCGCCACCGCACCCGAGCGCAACATGTCTTCCAAGGTCAGGGATTCGATGATCAGCAAGTAAGACCAGAACACTTCGGCAAAGACCTTGCGGATGCGGCAACTGGCCTCGTCGGTGCAGTCTTCGCAGCGCTGATAGGATCGCCGCGACAAGCAGGGCAGCGGCGCGATGGGGCCATCAATCAGGCGCAGCATTTCGGAAATCGAGATGTCGCGCGGGGCCTTCACCAAACTATATCCCCCGGCGCGGCCCCGGGTGGAGGCAATGACCCCGGCGTTGCGAATCTCAAGCAAGATATGTTCCAGAAACCGCTTGGGCGTGCCCGAGCGTTTGGCGATCTCTTCGATCGTCAGCGCGGTCGGAGCCTCTTGCGCGGCCTCATCAGCCAGCGTCAGCAGGGCTTTCAGCGCATATTTCATCTTCTGCGTGATCATAAGAAATCCGTAAGGGCAAAGCCGTTAGGAATCAATGCGGCAAGAGATTTATGGCGCTGAAAGCAGCAGGGTTGCGCGAAAGCCGGGATGCAGGCTTTCCAGCCGCAGACTGCCACCCGCCGCATCGGCAATATCGGCCACGATCGCCAGCCCCATACCCTGCCCTTCGCCGCTTTCATCCAGACGCACGCCGCGCTGCGCCAGCCGGGCCAATTGCGCCTCGGGCACGCCCGAACCGTCATCCTCGACCGTGATGGCCACGCCTTCCGGCACCGCCATGCTGCGCAGCGTCACACGGCTATTGGCATGGCGGACGGCATTTTCGGCCAAGGCCCCAAGCGCCTCGGTCAGGTCATCGGCATCGATGCGCGCGCGCAGATCGGGCGGGGCGTCCAGCACCCAATCCAGCGCGGCTCCACCAGGCGTGCGTTGCAAGACGCCCTGCACCCGCGCCAGAACCTGTGCAGGCGCGGCGCTGGCCTTGCGCCGGTCTGACTGGATACGCGCCCGCGCCAGTTCCCGATCCACCAGCCGCCGCATGGCCGTGGCCACGGTTTCCACACTGTCGGCCAGATCGGCGGCCCCACGGTCGCGCAATTGCTGCGCATCGCCCAGCAGGGCTTGCAGCGGCGTCTTGAACCCATGCGCGAGGTCAGAGGCCCGATGTCGCGCGCGCGCCAATTCGGCGTCACGATCATCGAGAAGCTGATCAATCTCGGCGGCCAACGGTTGCACCTCTTGCGGCATGCCCTGCCCCATGCGCGGCTGCATGCCAGAGCGTAGCGCTGCCACAGTGGCGCTGACCTGCGACAAGGGCTTCAGACCGATCACCACCTGCGCCACAGAGCCCGCCAGCAATAACACTCCCAACAGGGCGAGATAGGGCAGCAGGTCGGCAAGAAACCCGGCGCGTGCGCGGTCCAACTCCTCCCGGTTAGTGGCCACGACCACGCGCAACGGCGCATCGCCCACCTGAAACCGCTGTTCCAGAGCCAGCAACGGCTCTCCCGTCGGGCCGGGCACGCTCAACACCCGCGACTGACCGGGCATCAGGTCGGCGGCAGGCAACGGCAGGGCATAATCCCAAAGCGAGCGCGACTGTCGCACCTGACCCGCCAATTCCGCGTGCCAATAATGGCCGGAGAACGGCTGATCATAAAGCGGATTGTCCTTTGCCTGGCGGAAGGCCGGGCCGCCGGGGGCCCCTGGCTCGACCATCGCAGCCACATACAACGCCCGCGCGGCCAGATCGGCCGCCGCCACGCGCTGCACATGGCGATCAAACAGATAGGACAAACCGAGGGCTGCAACCAGCAACGCCCCGGCAATCGCCGCTGCGCCCGCCATCATCAGCCGCCAGCGGATCGAGCCTAGCGACCTCACACCTGCGCGCCTTCCAGATGGTAGCCGAAACCGCGCCGCGTGCCGATCACCCCCGCCCCCAGCTTGCGCCGCAACCGGGCAATGATCGCCTCTACAGCATTGGCTTCCTTGGCGTCGTCATCGCCGTAAAGATGTTCGATCAACTCGGTCGGCGGCACCATTCGCCCCCGATGCAAAACCAGATAGGCCAGCAAGCGAAACTCCAGCGGTGTCACGCTGATCGGCACCCCACGCAAAGCGACCGTCATGCGATTGAGGTCTATCGACAGCGCGCCCACATCTTGCTGCGCCGTAGCCTGCCCCCCAGAGCGCCGCACCAGCGCCCGCGCCCGCGCCAGCAGCTCCTCCATACGAAAAGGCTTTGGCAAGTAATCATCGGCACCGGCGTCGATACCTTCAACTCGCTCGGTCCATGCTCCGCGTGCCGTCAGCACCAGAACCGGCGCGGCCACCCCCTCGGCACGCCATCGCTTCAACACCGTCAAACCATCAAGGCGGGGCAAGCCCAGATCCAGCACGATCAGATCATAGGTTTCAGTGCCACCCTGAAACCACGCCGTTTCGCCATCGGCCACGCATTCAACCCTGAAGCCTGTCGAGGTCAGGGCGCGGGCCAGAACCTCGGCAATCCGGTGATCATCTTCCACCACAAGGGCACGCATCAGTCCTGCTCTTCCTCGTCCATCTCGACCAGCGCGCCGGTCGCGGCGTCCAGATCCATCTCGATCAATCGCCCATCAGGTGTGATCAACTCCACCTCATAGACCATGACACCATCATCCTGTTCCAGTTCCACCTCGACCACGCGTCCTGGCTGAATGGCCTGAACCCGTGTCAGAACCTCGATCAGCGGCAGGATTTGCCCGCGGGCAACGGCCTCTTGCGCGATCTCGAAATCAGGGCGGACCGCCTCCTGCCCGCCGACAGCCAGGGGCACCCATAGCAAAAGGATGGAGAGAGCATATATGCGTTTCATGACCCACCTTTTAGCACGACCAACCTGACAAATCGCCCACAACGCTGCAACGGCTGACATGCCGAACCTGACAATTGCCTGACACATGCCATCAGGGGGCTGTCAGGCGAACTATGCGATCCAGAGGCATCCATGGGGCAAGGCCAAGCGAATCGGCCAAGTCCCGCATGAACCATGTCCCGCATGAACAAGGAGACCAACCATGGCGCGTAAAATCGGCACTCAATCGAATGACATCCTGCTGGGCACCCTGCTGAATGACGATCTGGAGGGGCTCGCTGGCAATGACCGGCTGACCGGCCTTGCAGGTCAGGACGATCTGGAGGGCGGCAGCGGGAATGACACCCTGTTCGGGGGCGCAGGCCATGACGACCTGGAGGGCGGCAGCGGCGATGATCAACTGTTCGGCGGGGCTGGTCGCGACGAACTGGAAGGCGGCCTCGGCAATGACCGCCTCAATGGTGGCGCAGGCAGCGACTGGCTCGAGGGCGGCTTTGGTGACGATCTGCTGACGGGCGGCAGAGGGGCCGACGTGTTCGAATTCGGTGATGAGGGCGAAACGGGCCATGATGTGATCACCGACTTCACGCAAGGCCAGGACCGGCTGGAGCTGGACGATTTCACCCGCGCCGAGGTGCAGGCGGTGATCAACGGTGCGCAGCAATCGGGCAATCATGTGGTGCTGACACTGTCGGAAGGCAGCACGGTGACCCTGCGCGACACGCAGTTGAGCCAGTTGGATATGAGCGATTTTCTGTTCTGAGGCGGTGGTTCAGACCGTGCGCCGCATCAGATAGATATCCATGATCCAGCCATGACCGGCCCGTGCCTCGGCGCGGGCCGCCATGATTTTGGGGCCTGCCTCGGACAATGGGCCGGCAATCAATATCTGCTCGGCCATGCCGACATAGCCCCCCCACCAGATTTGCACCCCCTCGGGCGGCAGGGTCTCGAAGGCCCCGCCCGCATCCAGCATCACCACCACGGTTCCGGCGGCCTCAGGCCAGCCTTTCGCCCGCAATTGCCGCCCGGTGGTGATGACCACCGGCGCGCCCAGATCATTGAGCGGAATGGCATGGGCGGCGCAGAGTGCCTGAATGGCGGTGATGCCGGGAATGACCCGCAAGCTGAGCGTAAGACGGGTGCTGACCCGATCCGCAATCCGCAAGGTGCTGTCATACAGCGAGGGGTCGCCCCAGACCAGCAGCGCCACGCGCGAACCGCCGCCCGACTCCAGGTGGGCGCGGATGCTGGCCTCCCAGACCGCAGCGATGGCTTCGTGCCAATCGTTCACCCGATCCAGGTAATCGGGGGTCGCGGGGTCGCGCACCGGCAGATCGAAGGTCTCGATCCGGGTGGCGGGGTTGGTGACACAGGTCTTGCAGATCGCCAGCCGCAGCCCCGCCAGATCAGCCTTGTCCTCGCCCTTCAAGGGCACGAGGATCAGATCGGCCGCATTCATCGCGGCCCGCGCCTCACCGGTCACATGGTCAGGATTGCCGGTGCCAATCCCGATGAGCGAAAGCTGTATCATCCCGCGCCTTTCCTCGAAAAAGAGCGCGCCCGATGGCCCGCGCCTTTCAGTTTGCACCTGCCACAGGTCTTTGCCCCGCGCCAGCACAGTCTGTGATCTCAGGCTGTGATCTCAGGCACAGCGCCCCAGCCGAAACTCCAGGGCGATGCGGGTGGTATCGGTCTGGCTGTTCACGGCAAGCCCATGGATCAGATGCGAGGAGAAGATCAGCACCTCGCCATCGCCGATCTTGGCGCGCGTCAATTGGCGCGAACCGCCCCATTCCAGCACCGAGTTCACGCGGTAGTGCCGACCCTCGACCACGCTGCCCGCACGGGTGCGCAAGATCGCGCTTTCATCCAGCAAATGACTGCCCGGTGCCAGCGGCAGGGCGCTTTGCGGCCCGACACCGGCCACCGGAATCCAGATATTCACCAGCCGCGGCACCTGCCCCAGATGATCCACCGCCTCGTAAATGTCTTTATGAACCGGGTTGAAATCGCCTGACCCAGGGCGGTTCAACCGCAGAATCACAGCCATGGTGCCAGTCTGCCCGGTAACGATGCGCGCCAGGTCATCGGTCAAGGGCAGCCCCAGAATTTGCCCCAACCTGCCGTGCATCTCCGCCAGATCCAGCGCGAGATCGTGTTGAAACAGGCTGCGCGTCTGGGCCACGACAGCGGCATGGGCGGCCTCATCGACAAAGCGGTGATAGCGTTCCAGCGTGAAGCCAGTGGTATCCCGGCCCAGATCCTTGAGCAGCGCCACCAGCTTGACGGTGATCGCGGTGCGAAACGCGGCAAATTCGGTTTCGGAAAACAGCGGCTTCACCGTGTAACCCTGGGGATACCAAGGCTGCGCGGCGGTCAGGTCGCTGGTCGGGGTGGACAAGATGCCAGCTGTGCCGAATGTCGCCTCGGCTGCGTTATCAAGGTGCAACTCAACCGTGACACCGTCAATATCATACCTGTGCATCAGCCCACCCCGTTTCGGCCTGTCAGCCCGCGATCACGCGGCGGCGTAAAGGCGCGGCGTGGTCAGACCGGCCAGCGCCCCACCACGCAGAGCCTTGGCCCCGGCAAGCAGCGCCAGATCGACCAGCGGCTCCAGCAGCACGACGGTCATATAGGCCACGCCGAAGGTCGCTACCGAAGACACGGCCCCAAAACCCTGACCATAGATGGCCCAGAAGGCCACCCATGCCACCACGCCCCCCTGGAACACCAGAGACAGTTTGGCGACCTGCGCATAGCTCAGATCGACATAAGCCGTGCCAGGCGCAATCACACGATGCGCCACGGCGGTCATGGCGAACATCGGCACCAGAAGCGTGGTCAGGTTCATGCCATATTGCGGCAGGTCACTCGGCGCAAAGAACAGGCCCTGCATCAGCAGCCCAAGCGCCAGCCCCAGTGCCGCCGGGCCAGCACCCAGCAGAAGGAACAGCGTAGAGCCGAGGATCAGATGCACCTCTGACACGCCTACGGCGAAATGCGGCAATACCTCGAAAAAAATGAAGGTGCCAACCATCGCCACAAGGCTGCGCAGCGCGACCGAGACGATATTCGTCTCTTTCACCGCTTGCCACAGGTAGTGCGCCCCCGCCAGAGAGGCGGTGGTTGCGGTCGCATAGCTCAGGAAAATTTTGGAGCCATCAACGAGGCCCGGTTCGATATGCATGTCTGTCTCCTTGCCGTCCACCCGACGGCCTTTGGTTCATGTTTCAAGGCCGGTCTCCTGGCTGGCGGGTCGTAACGGCCATCCGCCTTCCCGACCCCATGGGCCAGTGGCATATCGGATGGCCGCTCTCCGCTGACAGTCGCGGGGGCGGCTGGGGTGGGGGCGCCGCGATTTGGTCCGCCCTTCCCCATTCCCGTTTCAGCCCCTTGTCATCACCTGACTCGGGGCACCTTGGTGCGTTCGTTCTGCGCCTTGCATCGTCGCAGGTCAAGCAGACAACCGTCAGGGCGGTGCCAAGGGGCCATAAAGGATCAGGGCGGGGTGATCGCTGCGCGCATCGGCCAATTGCAGCGCCAGTCCGGCAATAGTGCTGTGCTGAAGCGTCTGTTGCGGATGACCGACCGCCTCTGCCAGCAAAGCCGGGGTTTCGGGCGAAAGCCCCTGAGCCAGAAGCAACCTGACCAGCATCGGGAAGGTGCGTTTGCCCATGAACACCACCGTTGTGGCCTGGGGGTCAGCCAGCGCCGCCAGGTTCAGCGCATCGGGCAGGCCACCTGTCACATCGGCCCCCGTCACAAACTGCACCCGTCGCGCCGTCAGGCGGCGGGTGAGCGGTATGCCAGCCGCCGCCGCTGCCGCACAGGCAGAGGGCACACCCGGCACGATCTCATAGCTCAGGTCTGCGGCCTTGAGCGCGGTGATTTCCTCCTCCAGTCGCCCGAAAATCCCGCTATCACCAGATTTCAGCCGCACCACCCGCGCACCGGTTCGCGCGTGATCCACCAGCAACTGGCTGACGTGATCCTGTTTTGGCGACGGGCGACCCGCCCGTTTTCCCACGGCAATCAGATCGGCCCCCTTATTCGCATGGCTCAGGATCGGCCCGGAGGCGAGGTCATCGAACAGGATCACCTCCGCCTCGGCCAACCGCCGCGCGGCTTTGAGTGTCAGCAATTCCGGGTCGCCCGGACCAGAGGATACGAAAGAAACGAAGCCTGTCATGGCGTGGCCTCCGGGCTGGCAGGGGCGATGAGGTGAAAGAAGGTGCCGCTCACCAGGCTGGCCGCTGTCTTGCGACAAGAGCCGGTCTCAGGCACCAGGATGCCATTGGCATCAACGACATGTGCCAACGGCTCATCAGGTTGGGAGAGAATGCTGGCATAGTGGAATTCATGCCCGCGCAACCGCGCGGCCCCCAAGCCAGGCAGGGCCTGATGCGGCGTGGCCAGGCGATACCCCAGATGCATGCGCCGTTTGGCAAAGCTGGTCTCCAGCCCCAGCAGCCCCGCCATCCGGTGCCGCGTGCCATCCGCCGCCACCAGCCCCTGACCAAGAACCATATAACCGCCGCATTCGCCATGCACAGGCCGCGTCTGGGCAAATGCGGCCAGGCCGGTCCGAAATCCCTCTGCCGCAGCCAATCGCCCGGCATGCAATTCGGGATAGCCTCCGGGCAGCCAGCAGGCATCGGCAGAGGGGTCTGGCGCCTGATCCTCCAGCGGAGAGAACGGCAGAATCGTCGCGCCCTGTGCCCGCCAATCGGCCAGAAGATGCGGATAGACAAAGGAAAACGCCGCATCCCGTGCTAGGGCGATACGCCCGCCAGGCGCGGGCACAGGTTTGGCCGCCCCCGGCATCGGCAAAACCCTTGCCGCCGCCGCCGCGCGGATCGCGTCAAGGTCGCAGTGCTCGGCCACGAACCCCGCCGCCTCAGCCAGCAAGGCTTGAAGACGCGGCACCTCCTCGGCCTGCACCAGCCCCAGATGGCGTTCGGGCAGTTCGACCCCCGGTCTTCGCGGCAAAGCGCCCAGAACCTTCAGGCCCGTTTGCTCCATGCCCGCGCGGGCCAAAGCCTCGTGACGGGGCGAGGCCACCTTGTTCAGGATCACACCCGCCACCGGCAGGCCGGGGCGAAACCGCGCAAGGCCCTGCGCCACGGCCGCGGCCGTCTGTGCCTGACCGGAGACATCCAGCACCAGAACCACCGGCCAGCCCATCATCATGGCCACATCGGCACTGGCCCCGCTGCCTGCCTCGCCGGGGCGGGCAACCCCATCGTAAAGCCCCATTGACCCTTCGGCGATCACCAGATCAGCCCCAGCAGAGGCATCCGCCAGAGCAGCTATCCGCCCTGATGTCATCGCCCAACTGTCAAGGTTCAGCGAAGATCGGCCAGAGGCCGCCGCGTGAAACGCCGGGTCAATGTAATCCGGCCCGCTTTTGAAGGGCTGCACCACCAGCCCACGCGCACGAAACGCCGCGAGCAAGCCAAGCGCCATCGTTGTCTTGCCCGTGCCCGAGGCGGGCGCGGAGATGAGAAGGCCCGGAACGCTCATGCCGTTTCCGGAAAACGCGGGTCGGTGCCGACCGGGCGATAGCGGCGGTCATAGTCGCCAGCATACAATCGGCTTTCGTCGAAATCCTGCGCCCCGAGGGCATGGCCCACAAGGATCAAGGCCGTGCGCTCGCCCACACCAATCGCCGGATCCATGCTGCCCAAAGTGCCGCGCACAATCCGTTGATCGGGCCAACTGGCACGGAACACCACCGCCACCGGGCAATCAGCACCATAGCGCGGGATCAACCGCGCCTGCACTTCGGCCAGCACATGAACCGACAGGTGAATGGCCAAAGTGGCCCCGGTGGCCGCGAAATTCTCAAGGCTTTCGCTTTCGGGCATGGAGGAGGCGCGGCCAGAGGTGCGCGTCAGCACCAGCGATTGCGCCACGCCGGGCAAGGTCAGCTCAGCCTCCAGCGCGGCAGCGGCGGCGGCAAAGGCGGGCACGCCCGGCGTCACGTCAAACGGAATGCCAAGCGCACGCAGACGGCGCAATTGCTCGCCCATGGCCGACCAGACTGACAGATCACCCGAATGCAACCGCGCGACATCCTGCCCCGCAGCATGGGCGGCACTGATCTCGGCCATGATCTCGTCGAGGCTCAAGGGCGCGGTGTTCACAATCCGCGCGCCGGGCGGGCAATGCGCCAGCAGCGCCTCGGGCACCAGCGACCCCGCGTAAAGACAAACCGGGCAGGCGGCGATCAGGTCGCGTCCGCGCAGGGTGATCAGATCCGGCGCGCCGGGGCCTGCGCCAATAAAGTGAACGGTCATTCGGTTTCTCCAGTGGCGATGGCAGCGGTAGCCTGCCCGTCAGGGGTGATAAGGCGCGGCACTGTCAGCCGCGCGCCGGGGCCTGCGGCCTGCAACGCGGCTGCCTCGGCCACG
>CALKAA010000287.1 GCA_937983495.1 uncultured Gemmobacter sp.
CGTGACCGCCGCCCCGGCGCCCGTCGCGGTGCCGCGCGCCCCGGTTCCGGCCGATGATGCCGCCCGTGAAGAGCGTGTGAAGATGACCAAGCTGCGCCAGACCATCGCGCGCCGCCTGAAAGACAGCCAGAACACGGCCGCCATGCTGACCACCTATAACGAGGTGGACATGTCGGGCATCATGGAGCTGCGCAACACCTACAAGGACGCTTTCGAGAAGAAGCACGGCGTCAAGATGGGCTTCATGTCCTTCTTCGTGAAGGCCTGCTGCCACGCGCTGAAAGAAGTGCCCGAAGTGAATGCCGAGATCGACGGCACCGATATCGTCTACAAGAACTATGTCCATATGGGTGTGGCCGTGGGCACGCCCTCGGGCCTTGTGGTGCCGGTGCTGCGCGATGCCGACCAGATGGGCTTTGCCGCCATCGAGAAGAAGATCGCCGAACTGGGCCTGCGCGCCCGTGACGGCAAGCTGTCGATGGCCGAAATGGCCGGTGGGTCCTTCACCATCTCCAATGGCGGGGTTTACGGCTCGCTGATGTCCTCGCCGATCCTGAACCCGCCGCAATCGGGCATTCTGGGGATGCACAAGATTCAGGACCGCCCCGTGGTGGTGAATGGCCAGATCGTGATCCGCCCGATGATGTATCTGGCGCTGAGCTACGACCACCGTATCGTCGACGGCAAAGGTGCCGTGACCTTCCTCGTGCGCGTCAAGGAAGCACTGGAAGATCCGCGCCGGTTGCTGATGGATCTGTAAGTCGCGCGGTCGGGGCGAGAGACGCTCTCGTCCCGCCGACCTTGGTTGGGGGCAGCCTTGCGTTGGAACAGCGGTTACATTGCTCGTGTCGAACAGGCTCGTGATCTGGCTCAGCGCGGGGTCATTGGGCCGACTGCCGCTTTCCTATCTGCAATGGCTTTGGCTGCCGTCTACCTGAGCTTGCTGATCTTCGGTGGTTTCGATGCGATCTCCCTGCTCTGGCATGGCATTGTCTGGGCCACTATGGGGGCTCTGGTGCATGTTGGGGTGGCTACGGCTGCACACGCCCCTTCTGCGCGCTATTCGTTTGGCCTGTTTTGCGGGCTTCTTCTGTTCTGTGTTTTCTTCCCACAGATACAAAGGCCCAACTTGCCACTTGCGGTGGTCAGTGCAGCAACCATGCTAAACGTTGCACCATATTTCGCGGCCTTTTTCCGGTACTATCGACCGGAACCGCATCGGGTTCCAAAGGATGAAGGTGAGGAGACTCCATGACCCCCGAACTCGCCGCCCTCTCTGCTCTCGGCTTCCTCCACTTCGTCACGATCTTCGTGGCGCAGCGCTTTCTCACGCGGGACATTGGCCGTGAAGGCAATATGGGTACGCGGGAAAACCTTGAGGCGCAGCTCTTGCCGCTCACCCTGCGCTTGCGCCGGGCGACAGCGAATTTTGTCGAAAACATCGGCCCCTTCACCCTCGCGATCCTCGTCGTCATCCTCGCCGACAAAACCAGCACCCTGACCGCCGCGCTCGCCTGGGGCTTCGTCGCCGCCCGCGCGCTTTATGTGCCGGCCTATGCGCTGGAATGGGTGCCGGGGCGCAGCCTGATCTGGCTGGCGGGCGCGCTTTGCACCCTTGGCTTGCTGATTGTGGGAGTGATCTGATGCCTGTCGAACTCACCGCCCTCGCTCTCGCGGCCTTGTTGCAAGCCGTTCAATACGGCCTCTATGCCGTTCCGGCCAACATCGAACTCGGCACCCGCTACACCGGCGGCAGTCGCGACTTCCCGCCCGCGCACCCGCTGTCCAAGCGCACCGCCCGGTTGGGCCGCGCCATGGCCAACCATTTCGAAGCGCTGATCCTGTTCGGCATCGCTGTCACCGTCGTCACCCTCGGCCAGCAATCCAGCGCGGTGACGCAAACCGCCGCCTGGGTCTATCTGGCCGCCCGCATC
>CALKAA010000288.1 GCA_937983495.1 uncultured Gemmobacter sp.
CCTACGGGGGCGGCAGCGGCATGGTCCTCCGCGTCGAGCCGGTCGTCGCCGCGCCCGCCCAGCAGCAGATCAGCCCCGGCACCGCCGAACAACTGATCGTCAAAATAGCCGCCTTCCAGCTTGTCATTGCCAAGGCCACCCGTCAGCAGATCGCGCCCCGACCCGCCAAGCAAGGTGTCATTGCCAGCGCCGCCATTCAGCGTATCGTTGCCATTCAGGCCGACAAGGCGGTCATTGCCGCCCTGCCCCTCCAGCACGTCGCGCCATTTGGAGCCGCGCAGCTTGTCATTGCCCACCATCAGCGCCGCAAAGAAGCCGTCGGCATCGGTGGTATTGATCAGCTCGATCAACTCGGTGCCGGACAGGGCGAGATTGCCGATGCGCATCACGGTGAAGCGGCCCGTCTCGCCATCCACGAGCATCTGGCTTTGAATGGCGATGCCCGTCACCGTGCCGTCGATCTCGCCGGTGCGGGCGTTGTAGGTGTAATCCCCCTCCAGCACCATGCGCTTGCCGCCGACACGCACGAAAACGGCAGAGGGATCGGAGGCGTTGATGTCCTCGAAGGTGGCCCCGTCGAAGCCGGAGAGGTTGACGCCGCTCTTGATGAACGAGGTTGCGGTAAGGTTGGTCATGATGCTCCTCAAACGCGCGGGCGGGCCGGGCGATACTCACGCACTGCAATTTGCATAAAACTTGAAGGCAGCCCGGCCCCGGGTCAAGTCTTGCGTGACAAGTGGCGGATTTGCGACGGGCTGGCACCAATAATAACGGCACAGGCCAGACATGGTTCGCACTGGCGAAACAATGCGCATTCGCGCAGGCGAAACATTGCGCAGACCTGGCCGCCATGCGTCAGGGCGATTCGCGGCACGGGAAGGCCGGGCTGACCCTGCCGATGACGCGGTTTCGTCATGGCTGTCAGGCCGTTAGCGCAACCATGATTGCGTGGCGACCGGGCTGCGACTATCGCAGGGGGAAGGCCGGCGGCAACCGCGACAGGCCCGGCGACCCGTGCGATCTTGAGAGGAGCTTTCCGATGCGCGCCACCAAGCAGGTGCAGAAAATCCTGAGCCATTACGAAGGCGAAAATGCCGGCGTGAAGGGCAACCTTTGCCGCATGCTGATGGAAGGCAAGCTGGGTGGCACCGGCAAGATGATCATTCTGCCGGTGGATCAGGGCTTTGAGCATGGCCCGGCGCGCAGCTTTGCGCCCAATCCGGCGGGCTATGACCCGCATTACCATTACCAGCTGGCGATTGACGCCGGCCTGAGCGCCTATGCCGCCCCGCTGGGGCCGCTGGAAGCCGGGGCCGATACGTTCGCGGGCCAGATCCCGACGATTTTGAAGGTGAACAGCGCCAACAGCCTGATGTCGGATACGGCAGGCAAGAACCAGGCGATCACGGCCAGCGTGGATGATGCGCTGCGCCTTGGCTGCGCGGCCATCGGCTTTACCATCTATCCGGGGTCGGACATGGCTTTGGACATGTTCGAGGAAATCGTCGAGATGCGCAAGGAAGCTGCGGCCAAGGGCGTGGCGACGGTGATCTGGTCCTATCCGCGCGGCGAGGCCGTCACCAAGGATGGCGAGACGGCGGTGGATGTGGCGGCCTATGCCGCGCATATCGCGGCCCTCCTGGGGGCGCATATCATCAAGATCAAGCTGTCGACCGATCACCTGATGCAGCCCGAGGCGAAGAAGGTTTACGAGAAGGAAAAGATCGACATTTCCGATCTGACCGCGCGGGTGAAGCATTGCGTGCAATCGAGCTTCAACGGCCGCCGGATCATCGTGTTCTCGGGCGGCGCGGCCAAGGGGGCCGATGCGGTGTTCGACGATGCGCGCGCGATCCGCGACGGTGGCGGCAATGGCTCGATCATCGGGCGCAACAGCTTCCAGCGCTCGCGCGAGGATGCGCTGGCCATGCTGGCCAAACTGGTCGATATCTACAAGGGTAAAGCCTGATCGGGGGTAAGGCCTGATCGGTTTTCGGGGGCGGGCCTTGGCCTGCCCCCGGTTTCTTTCGTGCAAATCTCTGATCTGTCCTCATTTTCCGGATTCACAAGCCGATTCGGCTGTGGCATAAGGACAGGACGCCCCCGAACAAGAGGGGCGACTGCTTGAGGCCTGCATGACCCCCCACCGCTTTTCGATTGGCAGCCTGATGATCTTCGCCGTGGCGCTTGGCCTGGGCGGATATTTCACCTTTGCTGCGGTGCAGGGCGATTACGGCGTGTTCCGCCGCGCGCAGATCAAGGCTGAGGCCGAGGCGCTGACCGCCGAGCGTGACCGGCTGGCGGCCGAATTGCAGGAACTGCAAAACCGCACCCATCGCCTGTCGGATGCCTATCTGGATCTGGACCTGCTGGATGAGCAGGTGCGCGATGTGCTGGGATATATCCGCGCCGATGAGGTGGTGATCCGCTGATCCTGTTGCGCCTGGAACGGCGGAACGCGCCGGGGCTCTGCCCCGGACCCCGGGATATTTGGACCAAGATGAAGGGCTGGCAGCGCGATCATGCCGCAGCGCGGCGAGGGATTTGCTTGCGCGTGGCCTTATTTTCCCGATAAAGTGAAGATAGTTCAATATTGAACAATTTTCCGCATGGGAGGGGAGCCGCATGGCCACCAAGAAGGCGCCAGAGAGACCGAATGTCTCGAAAGAAGAACTGCTGAGCTATTACCGCGAGATGCTGCTGATCCGGCGTTTCGAGGAAAAGGCCGGGCAGCTTTACGGGATGGGCCTGATCGGCGGCTTCTGCCACCTCTATATCGGGCAGGAAGCGGTGGTTGTGGGCCTGGAAGCGGCGGCGAAGGAAGGCGACAAGCGCCTGACCTCTTACCGCGATCACGGGCATATGCTGGCTTGCGGCATGGACCCCAAGGGCGTGATGGCCGAGCTGACCGGGCGCGAGGGGGGCTACTCCAAGGGCAAGGGCGGCTCCATGCACATGTTCTCGCGCGAGAAGCATTTCTATGGCGGCCATGGCATCGTGGGCGCGCAGGTGCCGCTGGGCGCGGGGCTGGCCTTCTCGGACTGGTACAAGGGCAATGACAATGTGACCTTCACCTATTTCGGCGATGGCGCGGCGAACCAGGGTCAGGTTTACGAGACCTACAACATGGCCGAGCTGTGGGGCCTGCCGGTGATCTTTGTCATCGAGAACAACCAATATGCCATGGGCACCAGCGTGAAGCGGGCGACCAAATCGACCACGCTGTTCGGGCGCGGTCTGGCTTATGGCATCCCCGGCGAGCAGGTGGACGGCATGGATGTGCTGGCCGTCAAGGAAGCCGGCGAAAAGGCCGTGGCGCATTGCCGCGCGGGCAAGGGGCCGTATATCCTTGAAATGATGACCTATCGCTATCGCGGCCACTCGATGTCGGACCCGGCGAAATACCGGACCCGCGAGGAAGTGGAAAAGATCAAGACCGAGAAGGACTGCATCGAGCATGTGCGCGATCTGCTGACGCAGGGTGGGCTCGCCTCGGAGGAAGACCTGAAGGCGATCGACAAGGAGATCAAGGCCATCGTCAATGAGGCGGCCGAATTCTCGAAGGAAAGCCCGGAACCGGCGCTGTCCGAGCTTTACACCGATATCTACGCCTGAGGGGGAAACGACATGGCAACTCAAGTTCTTATGCCCGCGCTTTCTCCGACCATGGAGGAAGGCACCTTGGCCAAGTGGCTGGTCAAGGAAGGCGACACGGTGAAATCGGGTCAGATTCTGGCCGAGATCGAGACCGACAAGGCCACGATGGAATTCGAGGCGGTCGATGAAGGCATCGTCGGCAAGATTCTGGTGGCCGAGGGCACGGCGGGCGTGAAGGTGAACACGCCGATTGCGGTGCTGGTCGAGGAAGGCGAAAGCGCCGATGCGGCCCCTGCCCTTGTAGCTGCGCCTGTGGCGGCAGCGGCGGCTCCGGTTGCGGCGGTGGCCAAGGCGCCGGTGGCGGTGGTGTCCAAGGCGTCTGCCGACTGGGCCGAGGGCACCCCGATGAAAACCATGACCGTGCGGGAAGCCCTGCGCGAGGCCATGGCCGAGGAAATGCGCGGCAATGGCAATGTCTTCCTGATGGGCGAGGAAGTGGGCGAGTATCAGGGTGCCTACAAGATCAGCCAAGGCTTGCTGGACGAGTTCGGGCCCAAGCGCGTGATCGACACGCCGATCACCGAACATGGCTTTGCAGGCATCGCCGTGGGTGCGGCCTGGGGTGGGTTGAACCCGATTGTGGAGTTCATGACCTTCAACTTCGCCATGCAGGCGATTGACCATATCGTGAACTCGGCCGCCAAGACCAATTACATGTCAGGCGGTCAGCTGGGCTGCCCCATCGTGTTCCGGGGTCCGAACGGCGCCGCCGCCCGCGTGGGCGCGCAGCACAGCCAGGATTACGCGGCATGGTATGCGGCGCTGCCGGGCCTCAAGGTCGTGATGCCCTATTCGGCGGCGGATGCGAAGGGCCTGCTCAAGCAAGCCATCCGCGATCCGAACCCGGTGATCTTCCTTGAAAACGAGATCATGTATGGCAAATCCTTTGAAGTGCCGGACCTGCCCGATTTCACCATCCCCTTCGGGAAGGCGAAAATCTGGCGCGAGGGCACGGATGTGACCATCGTGAGCTTTGGCATCGGCATGACCTATGCCTTGGAGGCCGCCGACAAGCTGGCCGCCGAGGGCATCAGCGCCGAGGTGATCGACCTGCGCACCCTGCGCCCGCTGGATTACGACACGGTGCTGGCCTCGGTCATGAAGACCAACCGCTGCGTGACGGTCGAGGAAGGTTTCCCCGTCGGCTCCATCGGCAACCATCTGTCGGCGGTGATCATGGAACGCGCGTTTGATTATCTGGATGCGCCGGTGATCAACCTGTGTGGCAAGGATGTGCCGATGCCCTATGCGGCCAACCTTGAGAAGCTCGCGCTGGTGACGACTGCGGAAGTGGTCGAGGCCGTGAAATCCGTTTGCTATCGCTGAGGTGTGAAATGGCTATTCAAGTTCTGATGCCGGCCCTTTCGCCTACGATGGAAGAGGGCACCCTGGCCAAATGGTTGGTCAAGGAAGGGGATGTGGTGAAATCCGGTCAGGTTCTGGCCGAGATCGAGACCGACAAGGCCACGATGGAATTCGAGGCGGTGGATGAGGGCGTGATCGGCAAGATCCTGATCGCGGAAGGCACGGCGGGCGTGAAAGTGAACACGCCGATTGCAGTGCTGCTGGAGGAGGGCGAGGATGCGTCCGCCGCCAGCGCCCCGGTGGCGGCGGCTCC
>CALKAA010000289.1 GCA_937983495.1 uncultured Gemmobacter sp.
ACGTGTGCTCTTCCGACCTCCGAGGGCGCGGGGCCGGTGTCAAAGGCCAGCACCGCGCCCTCGGCCTCTGGCCCCGGCTGGCCCGGGTCCACCCAGGTCACATTCCCCACACCGCCCAGATTGAGGAAGGCCAGCGGTTCCTGAGCGCCAATCCACCGCGCCAGTGCGAAATGGAAAAACGGCACCAAAGGCGCGCCTTGCCCGCCCAAAGCCACATCGCTGGAGCGGAAATCCCAGACCACCGGGCGTTCCAGCACCTCGGCCAGAATGCCGCCATTCCCGGCCTGATGCGTGCCGCGCCCGCGCGGATCATGCGCCAGGGTCTGCCCGTGAAAGCCCATGATCTCGGCGCCCGCGAATTGTGACATCAGCTCGGCATGGGCGGTTTCCACCACCTCCGCCGCCGGCTCCACCTGCGGATCGCCCGGCCAACAGCCCAAAGCCGCCCGCAACACCGCCTGTTCTTCGGCATCGTAAGCCCGGTATCCGGTCTCGCCCAGATCCAGAATGCGTTCGCCATCGGTCAGCACCATGGCCGCATCCACCCCATCGAGTGACGTGCCCGACATCGTGCCCAAAGCCCAGACCGGCCCCGCTTTCAACATGGCTTTCCCTTCTGCCCGCCGGGGGCTATACTCTCAGCACCTTAAAATGCACGAGAGAGACATGACCTACCACCCGAAATCAGACTTCATGCGCGTGATGATCGAGCGCGGCTTTCTGGCCGATTGCACCGATTATCAGGGGCTGGACGAGGCTTTGGTCAAGGGGGTCTTGCCCGCCTATATCGGCTATGACGCCACGGCGGCCTCGCTGCATGTGGGCCATCTGCTCAACATCATGATGCTGCGCTGGCTGCAAAAGACCGGGCACAAGCCGATCACGCTGATGGGCGGCGGCACCACCAAGGTGGGCGATCCGTCCTTCCGCGCCGATGAACGCCCGCTGCTGACGCCCGAAAAGATCGACGAGAACATCAGCGGCATGAAGCAGGTCTTCGGCCGTTACCTCACCTATGGCGAGGGCGCGACCGATGCCATCATGCTTAACAATGCCGAATGGCTGGATAGCCTGAACTACCTCGATTTCCTGCGCGACATCGGGCGGCATTTCAGCGTGAACCGCATGCTGTCCTTTGAATCGGTGAAGTCGCGGCTCGATCGCGAACAATCGCTCAGCTTCCTCGAATTCAACTACATGATCCTGCAAGCCTATGATTTTCTGGAGCTCAACCGCCGTTACGGGTGCCTCCTGCAAATGGGCGGCAGCGATCAATGGGGCAATATCGTCAACGGGATCGACCTCACCCGCCGCGTGCTGGACCGCGAGATTTACGGCCTCACCTCGCCGCTTCTCACCACCAGCGACGGCAAGAAGATGGGCAAATCGGCCTCCGGCGCGGTCTGGCTGCGCGGTGACATGCTCAGCCCTTACGAGTTCTGGCAGTTCTGGCGCAACACCACCGATGCCGATGTGGGTCGCTTCCTGAAGCTCTACACCGATCTGCCGGTGGCGGAATGCGAACGCCTGGGCGCGCTGCAAGGGTCGGAGATCAACGCCGCCAAGATCATTCTGGCGCGCGAAGTGACCGCGCTGCTGCATGGGCTTGAGGCCGCCGAGGCCGCCGAGGCCACCGCGCGCGAGGTGTTTGAAAAGGGCGGGGTGGGCGCCGATCTGCCCACCGTCACCCTCACGATTGCCGATCTGGCCGATGGCATCACCGCCGCGCAGCTTTTCGTCAAGGCGGGGCTTTCCCCCTCGGGCAAGGAGGCCAAGCGCCTGATCCTTGAGGGCGGCGCGCGGCTGAATGACGAGCCGGTGCTGGAGGCGGGCCACAAGCTGCACGCCGCCGATTTCGCGGCCCCGGTGAAGCTGACGGCAGGCAAGAAGCGCCACGCGCTTGTGGTTCTGGCCTGATCCGATCCAGCGCTTCCAAATGAGAACGGGCACCGCAGGGTGCCCGTTTCTCGTTTCAGCCCATCACTTCCGCGCGCGCATCATCCCGAACGTATAGACCGCCAGCGCCGACCAGATCAGCGCGAAAGCCACCGCTTTCACGCCGCTGAACGGTTCGTCAAACACGAAAACCGCCACCAGAAAGATCAGCGTGGGCGAGACATATTGCAAAATCCCGATGGTCGAGAGCCGCAACAGCTTGGCCCCATTGGCATAGAGGATCAGCGGAATCGCCGTCACCAGCCCGGCACAGGCCAGCAGCACCGTATCCGTGCCCATCGCCATGAACGCGCTCTCGCCCCGCACCGCCGCCCAGATCGCATAGGCCAGCGCCAAAGGCAGCAGGATCAGCACCTCCAGCAGAAAGCCCTGATTGGGGCCGATAGGCAGTTGCTTCTTGGCAAAGGCATAGCAGGCCCAGCTCAGCGTCATGCCCAAAGCCAGCACCGGCAGCCGCCCGGCCTCCCAGGTCAGCAAAGCCACCGCGAGGCCCGCCAGCACCAGCGCGGCCATCTGCCAGCGGTTCATCGCCTCGCGCAGGATCACCGCGCCGGTGATCACCGTCAGCAGCGGGTTGATGTAATAGCCCAAGGCCGCATCCAGCGCATGCCCGTTCTGCACCGCCCAGACATAGATGCCCCAGTTCACCGCAATCAGCGCCGCCGACAGCGCGCCCATCGCCAGCATCCGCCGGTTGCGCAGCGCTGCCATCAGATCGCCGGTCCGCCCCAGCCAGATCAGCAACAGCCCCGCCACCGGCACCGACCAGATCACCCGATGCGCCAGCACCTCAAAGGTCGGCACATGGGCAAGCGCCTTCATGTAAAGCGGCAGAAAGCCCCAGAGCGTATAGGCGCCCAGTGCAAAGGCAAAACCGCGCGGATGGTCGCCGCCATGCTGCGAAGGGGCGGGGGAGGCGGGGTTCTCGGAGGAGGCAAGGCTTTGTGTCATGCCCCATGCCTAAATCGCCGGCAGGGCCGCTGCCATGGCGATCTTGTGCCCGGCACAATTTCGCAGCCTCGACGATTTCGCAGCCTCAATGCACCCCCGGCGCAGCCCCGCAGCAGATCAGCGTCACATGGGTATCGCGGCCCGCCATGCGGATGGCCGCCACCTGCACCGGGCGGCGGTCCAGATCACCGCCCAACAGCTCGATCCGCGGGCCGCCCTCCATCGCCGCATCCAGCACCCGCAGCAGGCCTGCGCCCTTCAGCACCGCCTGCACACCCCCCGCAATGCGTTCGATGCTGTGGGGCGTGATCGCATCCTTGCCGATCAGAAGCTGCATGGCGCCGTCCTTTTCTCTGCCTTTCCCGCAGGCTAGACGGAAAAGGGGGCCGGAGTCCGCGCGCCTGTCCACAACCCTCCCCCGGATTCCTGTGGACAAATCCTGTATCTTTCACCGCCAAAGCCGCGCAGCCCGGCAAAAGCCCGAAACCTCTTTTCCCTGCGCGCCTTGGGCGTTAAACAGCCGCCTGCACGGCAAGGGGACAGGCATATGGCGCGGATTCTCATCACCTCGGCGATTCCCTATATCAACGGGATCAAGCATCTGGGGAACCTCGTGGGCAGCCAACTGCCTGCCGACCTGTTCGCGCGCTACAAGCGCGGGCGCGGTGATGAGGTCATGTTCATCTGCGCCACCGATGAACACGGCACCCCCGCAGAACTCGCCGCCGCCAAGGCAGGCAAGCCGGTGGCCGACTATTGCGCCGAAATGCACGAGGTGCAGGCCGAGATTGCCAGGGGCCTCCGCCTCTCCTTCGACCATTTCGGTCGCTCCTCCTCGCAACGCAACCACAAGCTCACGCAGGCCTTTGCGGGCAAGTTGGCCGAAAATGGCCTGATCCGCGAAGTGTCTGAAAAGATGATCTATTCCATCGACGATGGCCGTTTTCTGCCCGACCGCTATGTCGAGGGCACCTGCCCGAATTGCGGTTACGAGTCTGCGCGCGGCGATCAATGCGACAATTGCACCAAGCAGTTGGACCCGGCCGATCTCATCAACCCGCGCTCCACCATTTCCGGCTCCACCAATCTGGAACTGCGCGAGACCAAGCACCTCTACCTCATGCAGCGCTCGCTGAAGGACAAGCTGGAGGCCTGGATCGACAGCAAGACCGATTGGCCCGTGCTGACCACCTCGATTGCGAAGAAATGGCTGCATGACGGCGACGGGTTGCAAGATCGCGGCATCACCCGCGATCTGCATTGGGGCATCCCGGTCAAGAAGGGCGATCAGCCCTGGCCGGGGATGGAAGGCAAGGTCTTCTACGTCTGGTTCGATGCGCCCATCGAATATATCGCGGGCACCGCCGAATGGGCCGATGCCAATGGCAAGACAGATGCCGATTGGGAACGCTGGTGGCGCACCGACAAGGGCGCGGCGGACGTGACTTATTATCAATTCATGGGCAAGGATAACGTGCCCTTCCACACGCTTTCCTTCCCCGCCACGATCCTCGGTTCGGGCGAGCCGTGGAAGATGGTCGATTACCTCAAGTCCTTCAATTACCTGAATTATGATGGTGGCCAGTTCAGCACCTCGCGCGGTCGCGGCGTGTTCATGGATCAGGCGCTGTCGATCCTGCCGTCCGATTACTGGCGCTGGTGGCTGCTCAGCCACGCCCCCGAATCCTCGGATGCCGAGTTTACATGGGAGAATTTCCAGGCGTCCGTGAACAAGGATCTGGCCGATGTGCTGGGCAATTTCGTGTCCCGCGTCACCAAATTCGCCAAGTCCAAGCTGGGTGAAACCGTGCCCGCAGGCGGCGAATACGGCCCCGAGGAGGCGGCGCTGATCGCCGATCTGGGCGCGCGCATCCGCGCCTATGAGGGCTGCATGGACGCCATCGAGGTGCGCAAGGCCGCCGCCGAGCTGCGCGCCATCTGGGTGATCGGCAACGAATACTTGCAAGCCGCCGCGCCCTGGAGTGCCATCAAGACCGATCCGGCCCGCGCCGAGGCGATGATCCGCCTCAGCCTGAACCTGATCCGCGTCTATGCCATCCTCTCGCGCCCCTTCATCCCGGATGCCGCGCAGGCGATGATGGAGGCGATGGGCAGCAGCGACTGGACATGGCCCAGCGATGTGCCGGAAGCCCTGCGCGCTCTGGAACCCGGCCACGCCTTCACCGTGCCGGAAAACCTGTTCCGCAAGATCACCGACGAAGAACGCGCCGATTGGCAACAGCGCTTCGCGGGCAAGCGGGACTAACTCGGAAGCCGTGGCCGAGGCCATTGCCGAGGTCATGTTGAAACGTGGGTGAGTTTGGGCCGTGGGCCCGAAGCCCACGGCCAGCGCCCGCCCCGCCACTGGCGGG
>CALKAA010000290.1 GCA_937983495.1 uncultured Gemmobacter sp.
CAATGCCGCACACCTTCGCGCAGCATGTAGTAATTTTCCTGAGTGCCGCCGATGCCCGTGGTCTGCATGCCCATCGAGGCCGCGAAATCGGCGGCCCCCAGGCTCATGGCCTGCAAACGGGGGGAGGAAGCGGCGATCTCCTCGACATGGGCGATGCCGGCGGCAGATTCGATGATGACCTCAAAGCTGATCGGCTTTGCCCGGCGCTTGGCGCGTTCAATCGCCGTCACCAGCGCATCCACAGCATAGACATCAGCAGCGCAGCCCACCTTGGGAATCATGACCTGATCCAGCCGGTCGCCGCATTGTTCCAGCAAATCGACCACATCCCGATACCAGAACGGGGTATCAAGACCGTTGATCCGCACCGAAAGGGTTTTCTTGCCCCAATCCAGCGTGTTCACCGCTGCAATGATATTGGCGCGGGCCTGATCCTTGTCGGAGGGCGCGACCGAGTCTTCCAGATCAAGGTTGATCACATCCGCCGCAGAGGCGGCCATCTTTTCAAACAGCGCCGGACGCGAGCCGGGGCCGAACAACTGGCAGCGGTTTGGGCGTGCGGGGGGGCTGGGCTGGATGCGGAAGCTCATCGGCGCTCTCTCGGCAATGATATTTCAGGGATCACTTGCTTGGCGATATAATCTTGCGCACCAAAAATCAAGCGCGATTTGCAAGTGCAGCATCGCTGCTGCAAGGCAGAAAGCGCCCATTGCCGCTTGACGCGCGCCCGCCCCTGCCGCAAACCGCCTTGCAATCAAGGGCTGCGCAAAGGGATGATGACATGAGCCGCACCGTCTATGTGAATGGCGACTGGCTGCCGGAGGCCGAGGCGAAGGTGTCGGTCTTTGACCGCGGCTTTCTGATGGCCGATGGCGTTTATGAGGTGACCAGCGTGCTGGACGGCAAGCTGATTGACTTCACCGGCCATTGCATCCGTCTGGCGCGCAGCCTGGGCGAGCTGGAGATGACCAACCCGCATAGTGAGGCCGAATGGCTGGCGATCCACCGCGAGATCGTGGCGAAGAACAGCATCGAAGATGGCATGATCTATCTGCAAGTGACGCGCGGCAATCCGGGAGACCGCGATTTCGCCTATCCAGCCGCCGATCTGCCGCCGACGGTGGTGCTGTTCACCCAGTCGAAGCCCGGTCTGGCCGACAGCCCGGCAGCCAAAACCGGCTGGAAGGTGATCTCGGTTGACGACATCCGCTGGGGCCGCCGCGACATCAAGACGGTGCAACTGCTCTACCCGTCGATGGCCAAGATGGCCGCCAAGAAGGCAGGCGTCGATGATGCCTGGCTGGTGGAAGATGGCTTTGTCACCGAGGGCACCTCGAACAATGCCTATATCGTGAAGGGCAACAAGATCATCACCCGCGCGCTGTCCTCTGACATCCTGCATGGCATCACCCGCGCTGCCGTGTTGCGCTTTGCCAAGGAAGCGCAGATGGAGGTGGAGGAACGCAACTTCACCATCGCTGAGGCGCAGGCGGCGGATGAGGCTTTCATCACCTCGGCCAGCGCCTTCGTGATGCCTGTGGTGGAGATTGACGGCAAGGCGCTGTCGGATGGCAAGGTCGGCCGCGTGGCGACCCGCATGCGCGAGATCTATCTCGACGAAATGCGCAAGGCCGCGCTGTAAGCCATAGCTTCAGGCGGGGCTGCTGGCCCCGCCCCTTCCGGGGTCAGGACAAACCCGCCAGCACCTCGGTCAGGATCGGCGCCAGACGTTTGGCCCATGCGACCTGCTGCGCCTCGGTGGCGATCAGGTCATTCCTCAACTCGATCAGTGTATTGTGCCGGCCCGGCACCAGCGCGTGACGATCAATCGCATCGCCGGGTAGATGGCCGTTATAGGGCTGATTGTCGCCCACGCAGAGATCCGGCTCGGCCCGCAGCCGGGCGATCAGCGGCTGCGAAAGCCGGGTATCGAGATGGCTGTGCAGCACGCCGATATGCCAGGGGCGCGGCGCCCTCCCCCGCAGGCAGGGCGTGAAGCTGTGAATGGCCAGGATCACCGTATCGTCACGCCGCGCTGCCAGGTCTGCCAACGCCTGATGATAGGGTGTGTAAAGCGCGGCCTTGCGACGCGCCAGTTCGGCAGCATCGGCATCGCGGTTTCCGGGAATGATGCTGCCATCATACAGTTTCATCAGCAGCGTCGGATCATCCTCGCCCCGGTTCGGGTCAATCACCAGACGCGAAAAATCGGAACAGATTGCCGGGCTGTCCAGCGCTTCGGCAAGCGCCAGCGTGACCCCGCGCGCGCCCGGATCGTAGGCGATATGGCGGGCCATATCCTCGGGCGACAGGCCAAGGCAGCCGCCCCCCACCGCCAGCGGCACACGGTTGCTGGCGTGATCACAGGTGATCAGCCAGCGCCCCGGTCGCGCTGCGCCAGAGATATGAAAAGCCGGGCCGAAATCGTCACTCGTCATCGTTGCGTCACCTCTTTGCTCCATCTGATACGGCATGAAACCTGCCCGCGAAAACGCCAAAACGGCGCAGAAATCCGCAATGCCCACAATTTCAGCAGAATTCGGCAGAATGCCGCCTTGCCGCACCGGTCGGAAAACGACTATGTTATCGCTAACAAAGTTACCGCTAACGCCTGCCAGATTGCCGCAGGGCAGGAACGGCGCCATAAGGGCGATGCCCGCCAGACGAATGACAAGGAACCCGCCGATGAAACGGAACCGCAATGTGAAGATCGTGGCCACGCTTGGCCCCGCCTCGTCGGATTATGAGATGATCCGCGGGCTGTTCGAGGCCGGGGCAGACGTGTTCCGCCTGAACATGAGCCATGGTGTGCATGAGGACATCCGCGCCCGTCACGAGATCATCCGCAAGGTCGAGGCCGATCTGGGCCGCCCGATTGCCATTCTGGCCGATCTTCAAGGGCCGAAGCTGCGGGTGGGCACCTTTGCCGAGGGCAGCGCCGAGCTGGTGGAAGGGCAGCCCTTCCGCTTTGATCTGGACGCAACGCCGGGCGATCTGCGCCGGGTGAACCTGCCACATCCCGAGATTTTCGCCGCCCTTGAGGCTGGCTCGACCCTGCTGGTCAATGACGGCAAGCTGCGGATGAAAGTCGATGCCTGCGGCAAGGATTTTGCCGATTGCACCATCGAGGTCGGCGGCACGATTTCCAACCGCAAGGGCGTGAACGTGCCCGATGTGCTGCTGCCGCTGGCCGCGCTGTCGCAGAAAGACCGTGTGGATCTGGAATTCGCCTGCCAACTGGGCGTGGATTGGCTCGCGCTGTCGTTCGTGCAACGCCCCGAGGATGTGATCGAGGCCCGCGCGCTGGCCAATGGCCGCGCCGCGATT
>CALKAA010000291.1 GCA_937983495.1 uncultured Gemmobacter sp.
TGGTCCTGGCCCCGAAGATCGGGGACGTCTTGCAGGGACCAGTGAGCGCAGAGCCCGAGGGGTGGCGGCGAGGCGGAGGGTGGCGGAAAGGACGCCACCTTTGTGCCACCCCTTGTTTTGTTGGGGTGTCCGATGGTGGTCGGGCTGAGCGAGGTGATGTGGGGCGGGCCTGCCAGGTGGGCGAAACGGAGGCCAAGGGCGCAAACACTAGCGAACAGTCTCATTGACCGTGTTTGACCGGCATTGACGGGCAAAAAAGGGGTGGCATCCGACACGGCACCCCTGCCACCCATTGAAATCATTGAGGATTGGCCGTTCGAGACCCGTCCAGAGGCTTGATTTGCGGCGCCACGATCACGCATGCCGCCTTAGACGCACCAATGCGCATGTGGTCACCGGTCGCGGACTGATCCGCCCAGCGCCGAAACCCTAAGAAAACAAGGGGTGGCGCGGCTCTGGCGACCTTCCTGCCACCCTCCGCCTCCCCGCCACCCGAGGCGCCATGCTTGCCTTGATAACCAGGCGAAACCACGCCTCATATCGGATGCAAGAAGGACCAGAGCCATGCCCGAACGCATCAAGCTGACCGAGAAGGTGATCCGCGACGCCGAGCCGGTGCCGGGGCGCGACTACCAGATATTCGACACCGATGTGCGCGGGTTCGCCGCCTGCATCTATCGCGGTGGCGGACGGGCATTCACGCTGGACTATCGCCATGCAGGGCGGCAGCGCCGGATGACCTTCGGGCGCTGGCCGGAATGGTCGGTGTCGGCCGCGAGGGAACGGGCCAAGGAGTTGCGGCGCGAGATCGATGCCGGGGCCGATCCCTTGGGCCAGCGCGAGGCAAAGCGCGAGGCCCCGCGCGTGACTGACCTGATCGAGCGCTACTGCGCCGAGCATTTGCCGAAACTGTCCGAGCGCAGCGCGGCTGACCAGCGGTCGGCGCTGGCCAAGATGGTGACGCCGGTCTGGGGCCGGAAGCTGGTGACGGAAATCACCCCCACTGACGTCGACAAGTTGCTGACGAAGATCGCCGAGGGCAGGGCGCGGCCCCACAAGGAAAAGCCCAACAACCGGGCGCGCAAGCTGCAGGGGGCCAAGCCCACCCCGGTGCGCGCCAACCGGATCGGCGAGGTGCTGCGCAAGATGTTCACGCTGGCGGTCCAATGGGGCTGGTGCGAGGACAACCCCGCCCAGCGCTTCCACCGCCGTACCGAAACGCCGCGCGAACGCTTCTTGTCGAAGGACGAGATTGCCAGCCTCGCCGCGGCGCTGGACGCCGCGGAGGATCGCCGTGCCGCCGACATCATCCGCATGTGCATGCTGACCGGCGCCCGGCTGGGCGAGGTGCGGCAGTCTCGGTTCGAGCAGTTCAACCTCGAACACATGAGCTGGTCGAAGCCGCCCACAATGACCAAACAGCGCCGCGCCCACCGCGTGCCGATCTCGGACGAGACAGCCGCCATCGTGCGTCAGCGCCTGCTCTTGGTGCCGAAGGGATCGCCGTGGCTCTTTCCCGGCGACACGCCCGGCCAGCCGGTGCAGGAGGTGCGTCGGTTCTGGGCGCAGGTCCAGAAGCAATGCGGGCTGCAGGACGTCCGCATCCATGACCTGCGCCACACCTTCGCCTCGCTACTGGTCAGCGGCGGGGCCTCGCTGGAAATGATCGGCAAGCTTCTAGGGCACAGCCAGATGCAGACCACCCTTCGATATGCCCACCTGATGGACTCACCCCTGCGCGCCGGGGTGGATGCGGTGGCCAGCGCCTTCCGGCCGAAACCCCGGCTGGTCCACGATGCGGACGATCAGGGCAGCCGAAAGACTGCGTGATCCGGGCCAGCGCGGACCCTGATCATCATGCCTCCTCCCGTCGCAGCGCCCTCCATATCGGCGTGATCCGCCGACGGATGCTCCGGCTGTCAGGCATCTTCTTGCCATCCGACCGATCCGCGAACCAGTCCTGCATCTCGGCCACCAGCTCGGCCTGTGTGGCGGGCAAGCCGTGATCATGGATGCGCAGGATCAGGGCGACGTTCATGCCCTCCCAATCGTAGGGGGTGGTCGCCCCCGGCCCGCCCGTCACGCGGCGCACCATGTCGTTCTCCTCCTCGAAGGCATGCACCTCGTCCGCCATGATCATCATGTCGGCGACCGTCACCGTGACGCCGCTCGGCGGGTCGGTGATGATCTGCCACGGGCCTTTCTCCGTCGTCATGATCCGCCGCACCACGCCCTCTGTCGGGCCGGTCCCGCAGCGCCGGAACAACGGCATGAGGTCCATCGGCGAGATGACTACGCGACCGGCGACGATCTCCTCGCCACAACGCACCAGGCCAATGCCGGTCATGATGTGGAACTTGCCCGCCGCGGCCCAGCCAGCGACGTCGGCGATGTTGCAGCCCCAGCGGGCCGTGACTTCCTGAAGGGTAAAGAAAACTCGGGGCGGCAGAGCCATGGCAGATCATCCTCATATGTATTGAGGATGGGCCGAACTCAAACCACCTGCAGCCCGCGCACAGGATGGCGGGGGAGTCGTGACCGGAGGCAATGCGATTCGACGCGCGTTCGCGCCAAACCATTGCCCGGAAAGATTATTCCGATAAGACTTCTTTGTTCTTGGTTGAGATGTGCTCTCCTCATGGGCGAGTTCTGCACCCGCACCTTGATGAGAACAAGAGGGGAACGCGCGTAAAGCTGTGGACAAGCGTATCTCTCCCGGCAACCCCGGGCAAAACCGGCGCCAGGCCGACATCCTACCCCGAACCCTGTCAGGGGGAATTCCTGCAGGGGCTCAGTCATGGGTTTGCCAGTGCCGCCTCCGGGGGTGAACCTGGTCCGGAAATGGTGGCAGGATCGACTGTCGGTGATAGAAGATACCACCATTGGCTTTCGGGTGAAAAATGGCTGAGCGCAACGACATTTCCGGCCTTCTGGCCTTCATCGGCAGGGAAGGGGACTGGCGCGAACGGCTGCAGGATGTGGTCGCCGAACACCTGATGCCCACGCTGGAAGAATTCGAGATCGACCAGGACGGATTGGCCGACCTGCTGGGTGAGCAGTGGTCAGGCGTGCTTTGGGGCTGCGGGTTCGAGGATTTCCTTGGCCAGCACTATGACGACGGCAACATCGTCGATCTCTACCTAAAGCGGCGCGGTTGGAAGGAAACGGCCTTGAACCGGGCCTATTTCACCGCGCTGCGGGATGCGCCGGTCAGCCTGTATGAAGTCAGCGAGGTCCAGCCCGGCACGTCGATGGTGCTGCGCGATCTTCTGTCAGATGCGGTACCGGTCACGGTGCGCGAGAAATCCGCCACGCGCACGTTGAAGCAATGGGACCGGATTGCCGTGCGGGTGGTGCACGAACGCGATCACCATGTCATCTCCGGCGCGCTGTTACCCTTCCGCCCCGAAGCGGTGGATCTCCTGTTTTCCGGGCTGCGCGACGCCCTGAAGCTGAAGAAACGAGATGCGCTGCGGCTCACCCATGACCAGCTTCTGGGTTGCGCGCCCCTCTTCACCTCCGCCTGGCTGTTCATCGAGATCGACCGCGCCCTCACCCCGGCGCAACCGCAGTTCACCAATTCGGACGGCGATGATGTGCTGTTCCACGACCTGCGCTACCCGCTTGCCAGCGGCGTCACGCAGAAGGCGTTGGCCGAGAGGCTGGATCGGGTGAAGGGCTTCCTGCCTGAGGGACCGAAGTTCTGGAACTGGCTGGCTGCGCGGAAGGGGCGCGGCGGCAAGGCAGGCGGCGGCATCATGCTGGACACGCAGATGGAGGGGGCCACGGTTCTGGGTTCCGTGGAACTGAAGGGCAAGACGCTGCTCGTGACCGTCAACTCGACCGAGCGGGCAGCCAAGGTCCAGACGTTGATTGGCGCGGCCGCCGGGGATCTGCTGAGGGCACCGTTGACCACGATCCGGACGGTGGAGCAGGTGCGCGCCGATCAACGGCGTGACGGGCCACGCGAAGCGGCCGACGAAATCCCGCCAGAGATCGCGCGTCAGCTGATGCGGGATCATCTCGACAAGCATTATCGCGAAACGCTGGACGCGCCGATTCCGGCGCTGGGCGGCAAGTCACCGCGCCAGGCTGTCCGGACGGCCGCGGGGCGTGAGAAGGTGATCGACTGGCTGAAGATGCTGGAGAACCGCAGCTCCGGACATGGAGAGGGCGCCATCGCCGAGTACGATTTCGGCTGGATGTGGGGCGAGCTAGGGCTTCAGGAACATCGGAAATGAAGGCCGACAAGAGGGCCTGCGATGATGATCCGCGGGGGAGGGCGCGTGGGCTACATCAACACCACATCAACCTGCGACTGCGGGCTTCGTGCCGGTCTTGCGTGTGAATCCGCGCGAACACTGATGTTTGCGAGGACGAAAATCACGCCAGAACAAAGGCGTGCCTCGTAAAGCGCTGATTTCGATGATTATTCCGTTTTGCCCTTCCATGGGCTCATAACCTGAAGGCCGCAGGTTCAAATCCTGCCCCCGCAACCAAAACTAATTCTCCATATATATCAGTGACTTGAAAATCGGCGTCCGCTGATTGTCCATTGATTACGCCACCACGCCCCGCTTTCCGCGGGGCTTTTTGCGTTTGGGCGGCCGCGTCCACAACCTCATGCACCGGCAACCCACAGGCCAGCCGCAGCAAGCTCGCCAGCGCGCCGTGAAGGTGGATCGCAAGCCCGGGTTTGCCATCGCCACAGTATTCGGCCGGGACCGGCACCAACTCCACCTTGTCGATCAGCGCCCGCAGGGCTTCCTTCGCTTCGTCCATCCGCTCGGCCTCCGACAGGCCCGCTATCAGCTGGCTGATGCGGGCGCGGTAGGTCTTCGCCATACTGGGATGGATGCGGATCGGGTCCGGGGCAGGGGAGGCCGAGAGCTGGCGCTCCAGATCTTTCCGGCGTGCGTCCAGTTCGATCATCCGGTCCTTCACCTGTTCGGCAGGCACCCCGGCGATGATTGCGTCGACCAGCTTCTTGTGGTCGATGCTGACCTGCTTCAACTCCCGTTCCAGATCAGCACGCCCGGCTTCCCGGGTCGCCTGCATCCGGTTGCGCTCGGCCGCATATTCCTCGCAGAAAATGCGGACCGCCTCCTCGTCCATCAGGTGATGTTCGAGGGCGTGCAGCACCCGGGTCTCGAGGTCGGCCTGTTTGATCACAGCCATATTGCTGCAGGCGGCCGCGCCTTTCTTCCTGGCCGTCGAGCAGCCAAAGCCGTCCTTGGAGACCTTCGAGAAACCCCCACCGCAGCACCCGCAGGACATCAGCCCGGAAAACAGGAACTTCGGGCGGCGCCGGTCCCAGATCGGCACATCGGTGTTCTTCGTCTTCATTGCGCCCTGCCGCGCCTTCACCTGGCTCCAGAGATCGTCGCTCACGATCCGCAGCTTCGACACCTCGACCTCGGTCAACCGATCCTCGGGGTTCTGCCGGGAGTTGCGTTTGCCGGTATCCGGATCCTTGCTGTAATGCAGCCGGTTCCAGACGAGGCGGCCGATGTAGAGCGGGTTGTTCAGGATGCCGGTGCCCCGTTCCCGGTTGCCGAGAATGGTCGACGTGCCCCAAAAGCCGCCGCGCGGGCCGGGGATCTTCTCAAGGTTCAGAGCCTCCGCGATCTTGCCGGCCGAGAGGCCTTGGGCGTAATCCTCGAAGATCCGGCGCACAACCTCCGCTTCCTTGCGATTTATGGCGCGGTCGCCATGCTCAAGCTTGCCGTTGACCTCGATCCCGGGCAGCACGTCATAGCCGTAGGCATTGCCGCCCGCGAGCTTGCCCTGCTTCACCCGGCCCTTTTGGCCGCGATGGGTCTTGATGCCGATGTCGCGCAGCAGGATCTGGTTCATTGTCCCCTTCATGCCGATCAGCATGGCATCCACCTTGCCCTCGGTCAGGGTGTGGATCTCGATCTCCTGATGTTCCATCCGTTCATGGAACTTCGCGATATCGGCGAGTTTGCGGGACAGCCGGTCCATCGCCTCCGCCAGAACAAGGTCGAACTTGCCCAGCTTCGCATCGCGCTGCAGCGCCTCGATCCCGGGGCGGAACATGCTGGCCCCCGATAGGGCCCGGTCATGATAGGTCCCGACAATCTCCCAGCCCTCCCGGGCCGCGAGTTCTTGGCAGGAGTCGATCTGGTCCTCAATCGAGGCATCGCGCTGCTTGTCCGTCGAAAAGCGCGCGTAGATTACAACACGGATACGGGGCTTGGTCATGATGAGGCTCCTCGGCATGAATGGGTCAGTCGGCGGTATCGTCGGAGCGGGAATCGACGACATGGTCGGCCCGGGCGGCTTCGCGTGCAAGAGCGCGGATCAGGTGCAGAAACAGCGCGCGTTCCTCGGGTAGCGGATGAGACGGGGAGCGGGCGGCTTTTGCCGACCTCTTCCCCTGCGGGGCCTTTGCCCCGCCCTGCGGCGCACCGCAGGCATGTCTCTTTCCGTCCCGTGCCATCGGCCGAGTGCTCCCGCCCACCGGCGCCGCAACGGCGGCCGGGGTTCATATCGATCTGAATGAATGCCGGACTGTCTCCGGCGCTGCTCAGATCAATATAAGGCATGGAGCGCTCGCAGAATTGGGTAATGCGGCCCGAATTGGCCGCGCGAGTCGCTATTATGTGGATAACCTCACCTCCTTCGGGGCATCGGAAAAACTATGTCGATTTATTTGATCCGCGAATGAGGTGGCGATGGCGGTGCGCTGGTGTAAACGGAAAAGATGAAAAGATCGAAGAAACAAAAAAATACGGATTTTGTCCTCACAAGAAGAAAATAAGAAAATAAAAAACTCATCTCTCTGTTGGGAAAAAGAAAATGAAAAACCTTCACCGACTGAGATGAAAAAGAAAAGGAAAGAAGAAGAAACGACGGAAATTCGGCGCAAGGTAGGATATTCGAGTTTGGGGGTATGACGGTCAAGTTGCTTCGGGAGGATGGCCGATTTGACCCGATACGATGGTCGATTGCGTGTGATGAAATTCTTATTCGCTTCGAAATGGTGGTCGTGCGTGGAGGATGTCAAAATCTTTATCCAGATAAGCTCCTCAGGATGAAATCGCGCGGCAGATGTTCACCTCGAGGCATTGCGGCACCACCACCACCAGAGTTCGGCATCCAGAAAACCCTCCGGTGCCTGGCTGACCCGGGGTTCGTCGTCCAAGGTGATGCCGAATGCCAGCCCGTCGCGATCCATCGCGGCTTCGATCTTTGCCCGCACTTCCGGGACAGTAATATCGGACATCGGGATGACCCGATGCCCGTTCCGGAGCGTGATTACCCGGATTCCGCCAATCTCGGTGTCGTCCCCCCGCAGTCGATGACGTTTGATCGCCGCCACAAATTGTTCATGATCCCCTATCATGAGTGATTGCATCGGGGTGCAGGCCCTCGCGATCTCAGCGCCTGCATGCCAGTCACCGGAAAAACGACACCAGCCGCCTGTCGTCGACAGCCAGGCCGAAGCTGTCATGCCGACCACATCGACCAGGTCTTCGCCGATGAAAACCTGCGGGAACGTGCCCGGCGGGCCAAGCTGTGCTTCGATCGCTTCATGCCCGGGCACACCGACGGGAGGGGGCTCAAAAGCCCAGAACATCAGAGCATCGTAATGGGCATCGGTAATCTTTTTGTTCATGGTGATATCCTAATTCAATGATGGGCCGCCCGGGAGATTGGCTGTTCTCTGATCGGGCAGGAGCAGGTGGGGCTCATCGGCTTTGTCGGCCTCATCCGGTCGGCCGGGTGCGATGTGGAGATCCGAGCTGCGGAAAGATCTGCTACTCATCTCGTCATGGATCGGTCGTTAGTCGATCGCGTGAGCTTCAGGCTGATGCTCGGCCCCGTCGCATCGGTATCTTCACGAGTGGGAATATCGCGAAGGTGCGGATAGATATCGGTGCTGCCAAGGGAGCGCCTCTCCAGCAAATCCCGTGCCAGCGCCTCCAGCACAGTCCGATGTGCGGCAAGGATCTCGCCCGCGCGGCGGTCCGCATGTTCAATGCGCTGACGCACCCGGGCTTCGATGACGGTATCACGCAGCAGAGCTGCCTTGTCCGCGCCGTGCCAGACGGGCCCTCTGCCCCCGAGGCCATAGATTGCTTCGATATCGAGAGCAGAGCTTGTCGCGCGTGCCAGATCGGAATGGGCGGGACCTCCCGCGCCGGCCGAGATGCAGCCAAGGACCAGCCGTTCCGCCGCGCGGCCGCCGAGATCGTAAGTGATCTCGGCTTCGATATCCGTCAGCAGGCTTTCCGTCTGCTGCGGCCGCCGGCTGATCTGTCCGCCATCGTCGGAGATCATCATCCGCGTGATATGGCCAAGCTGCAGCACGGCCCCGACTACGGCGTGACCGGCTTCGTGCAAGGCGATGCGCCACAGCCGGTCCATGTTCTCGATGTCAGGGCCGATATTGAGGTGATCGCAGAGCATCGCAGCCGTCAGCGACTTCCGGGCATGCCGAGCATCAGACCGGGCAGCGCGGATCGCGGCGTCGATATCGGCAGGGCTTCGACCAACGGCCCGGTGAGACAGGGCTTTAAGTTCGTGATCGGCAATGTCCTCGCGCAGGTGTTGGCGCAGCAGACCGAGGATAGAGCCCGCATCCGGGAGGGGCACCTCGATCTTCAGATCGAACCGGCCAGCGCGCAGCATTGCCGGATCCATGCGTTCGGGGTGATTACAAGCGCCGATGAGAATGACGCCCTCCTGCAGCGCGATGCTGTTCACCTCGCCAAGGAAGCCGTTGATGACCTGCGTTCGGTAGTTGCTGCCGTGCCGGTCGCTGTCCGCACGCGAGCCGACGGCATCGATCTCGTCGATGAACAGGATGCACGGGGCCAGGCGTCGCGCTTCGGCAAAAGTCTTGCGCATCTCGCGCAGCATGTCGCCGAGATGGCCTGCGGATTGCCATTCGGCGAAGCTGCTGGTGACGCAGGCGATACCTGCCGAATTCCCCATGGCACGCGCCAACCAGGTTTTGCCGGTGCCCGGTGGCCCGAAAAACAGCGCCGACCGGCTGAGTTCCTGCCAGCCGATCTGGCCGCTCTTCCACGCCAGAAGATCATCCACGAGCCGCCTTGCGGCAGTGAGGGCAGGCCCGGAGCCGGTCATGTCCTCCAGGCGCGGACCATCCGTTGCGGCGGGCTTGGTGATCGCCAGCAGGCGCTTGAGCATGATGTGAAGATCGGGCGCGCGCAGTGCGGCAAGGGCCTCGCTCGTATCAAGGCGCGCGAGCAGCGGATCGTCCGGCAAAGCCCGCCGCAGGGCCGGTTCGTCGGTCATCAGCTCCGAGAGCTGTCCGGCACCCAGATGTGCGATCAGGATATCGGCGCTGATCGGAGGCAGGCGGAAGGTCGGGATATCTGCATGCTGCAGATGAAGCGGCAAGCGAAGTCCGACCGGCAGCAGCGCGATGACCGGCGTGATCGCATCCATGATCTCGTCGAGATTCCGCAGGAACTTCACTTCGGCGGATTTGCTGACGGCGCCATCGCTCACCCCCGGAGAGGTCAAAGCCCAGCCGCCGGTCGGGAGGCAGTGGCGGATCACCTCACTGACCAGGTTCAAATCTTCAACTGGAATATCGGTGAGGAAGGTCATCGCGCCACTGCGCTTCGCTGCGTGCAGTGCCTCTTCGGAGCCAAATGCGGCGGCGAGGCGGATGGTCATGAGAATCTGGCGCGCCGGGACCGGGGTCCAGGGCTCGGAAATGTGCTGCTCGGCCCGGTCGTTGCTGTCCTGAATGGCTTCGAACAGCTCCGTCAGGGATTTGTCGGCAGCCCGGGCCGTGGCGTTCTTCGGGGCGTCAGAGATGAGGTGATCGCGGCCAGCATAATGCAGGCGCAGCCGCTCGATCAGATCGTGGGCCAGAGGCAGCCAGAAAGGGTGGGGAGCGGGCAGATTGGTTGCCGTGGTGATCATGGCACGTCTCCTTATGTAGAGAGAGAGAGGAGCAAAGCTGGGCTGCTCCCGGGCGGTGCCGCCCGGGAGCAAGACGAGGATGACGGGACGGTTCAGCTTTCCTGTTGGCGCGACGCGAGCGCGTCCAGCATCGCGAGAATGACCGGGGTCAGGCTACCATCGTAGATCTCGGTCTTGACGCGGATCTGACCCTGCCAGGTCGCGCGCTCGAGCACGGCTTCGGGATACTTTTCCCGCAGCAACCTGTGCATAGCCTTCTCCTCGCAAATGGCATCATGACCCGTGGTCACCGGCACCTTCCGCAAAAGTTCACAGGGCATCTCGGGGTCGCGCTGAAGCTGCCACCCGAGGCGGCTTTCCGGGTTCTTCGAAAAGCCCAGCTTCACGACCTCGCGTCCGCTCGCGAGGACGAAAGACATCGCATAGAGGAAACTCGGCGCCGCAGGCCAGTCCTTGCCGCAGCCACCGCAGGAAAAGCGGCCCGACTGCATATTGCCACGCGCGATGCGCTGCTCATGGCCGCAATCGTTATGGCGATAGAGCCGATAGTTGGGGTTACCCGCCGGATCAGCGCCGATCAGCGTCCAGCCCTGCGACGTCGCTTCGGCAGCCTCCGTCGCGGCGTGACAGGTCTCGCAGCGAAGGCCGACCTCGCCCGAGGCCATCCGCTTGACCAAGCCCGTCTGACGACGAAGATCGTGCCCACAGGGCGCACGGTAGATCGCGTAATGCCGGTGGGAGAGATCGCGTTGGAGGAACTGCAGTCCCGCAACTACGGCGTCGGAGCGCCATTCGCGTTCGATACAGGCCGGACAAAGCGGCTGCGCCGACATCAGCGTGTAGAGCCTGCACCTGTGAGCCGCACCGCACTTGCAGCAGCGCAGGGAAAGGTGAAGCCGGTCGATGATACGGCCTGCGATATCAAACCCTTTGGCACTGGCAGCTTCCGCCCAGGCGGGAAGCACCGGGCCAGAAAAAACGGGATACGCGCCATCAAAAGTGGACATCATGTTGGGGGAAATGGTGTTCGTATTCATGGGGGAGCCCTCCGGAAACGGAAAGAGGAAGTCAGTTCTTCAGCCCTGCGAAATGCACAGCAGGCCAGAACGACGACTTGATTGGATGTTAGCGATCGAGCAGGGCCGCCGCCTTGCGGTGACATTTTACCGCCAGACGGTCGAAGCCTCTGCTCTGTCCAGGCTGACGTCAGAAAAGACCGACCGCCATGCCGGGCTCTGCATCAGGATCGGAGACGTCCGTGCCGTCAAAAAGCGGCAAGGCCACCATGGCGGAGGTCAGATGCCGAGCCTGGATCAGCAGGCTGTTGCGGTGCATCGCAGTGGCGCCGATCCCCTGCGCTTGAAACTGCGCGAAGAATGCAAGCTGCATCTTGCGGTGCAGGCACCGTGCGTCACCGGGCTCCTCGTTTCCAAGCATCGCATCGATCAGCAGTGCCATCCGCCGCAGGGGGCGGTCTTCCGGGACTTCCAGCGGCAGGGCGTGGAAATGATGCAGCGCACGGGTCAGAACTTCTTGCGCCAGTTCGGCATCACGCAGCCAGAAATCGTAGGCGGGGTCTTGGCTGTGGCCGATATCCTCGAGATCGCGTTCGGCGCGGACAAAGGCCGACTGCGCCTGAAGGAGCGCAGAAAAGGCACTCGATGCGATGGTTTCGCGCGGCGCTTCATTCGCCGCGAGCGGCGTGATAACAGTATGGATAGCCATGATGATCTCCTGATAGATCGTGATGGTTAGAGCGCGAGGCGAGGGGCCCTAATCCCTTGCTTCCGCTCGATCAATATGGCACTTTGGTATCTTGGTGTCAACATCAGGATGCGAGAATTATCATGGCTCCCCCCAAAAAAAATACAGAGGCAATCAATCTCCGTCTGCCAGTTGAGCTGATTGCGGAAATTGATGATCGTCGTCGGTTGGAAAGCGACCTGCCAACGCGACCAGAAATGATACGCCGTGCTTTGGTGCAGTGGCTTGAATTAACAGGAAAATCTTGAGTTGTGTCGTTGTATTGCCTTAGATCTGAAACAGGCCATGCGTTAGTGCGATGGCGACAGCGTGGGTCTTGTTCTTCACATTGAGCCGGTCACAGGCGCGGGAGAGGTAGAATTTCACAGTTCTCTCTGACAGCCCCAGAAGCTGCGCGGTTTCCCACGAGGTTTTTCCGCGTGCAGCCCACAGAAGCACTTCTCTCTCGCGAGGAGGTATGTGGATAACGGATGCTACAGGAGCGCTTTCAGTCTCGTGGGTAGTATCTGAACTGGCTTGGCTGTGCTCTTGACCTGTGATCGGGACCATGAGGTGCGTCACAACCTGCCTGCCGGGGCTGAGACGCTGAATGTTGTCAGGGCGCGGCCTCTGCCAGTCCGCGGATACTTTCGGTGGAAACCCGGTCAGCGTAGTCTGACGTGAAAATTTGAACTGGTTGAACATCGCTCAGCCTCCTGTTTTTCAGAGAGGCTGACCGGTCAAAGCCGGGTGTTGGAAACCCCGCACACAGCACAGGGCGCCGCCACCTTTAGGCGAACCCTGGACATATGTGACGACCACCCGGCCAAGATGATCCTGACCGGCCTGTGTGTTGTGAGGTTTCCACGCCTCACGGGCAGATTTTGCTGCGCCGCACGACATATCTGGCATGGCGGCATGTCTGGTTCAATGCGGGATACTGCCTTTCGACCGTATTTGCGGCGCAAGATCGCTGTGCCAGCATTGGGTCTGACCTCACTGAAATCAGCCGGCGGAGCGTAACGATGAAAACTTATTACCTAATGTTCGCCGTGATGGCTTCGGTTGTGGCTGTAGCAGTTCACCCTACGGAGGCCGGACCGGCGACCTGTGTGCTGGAGGTCGCCGGGAAGTCTTACATCGACGGCGCATGTGATCATCGTTTGTTGGACGGGGGGCGGAGCGGCTTCCAGGTGACCGGCGCTGACGGCCGACATTTTGTCTATGTTTACGTCGAGAGTGAGAGTGCGACTGCGCACTGGAACGGCGAATCCGCTGAAAGCCGTGCCCATGATCCGCTCGGCGAACTCCGGCGTGACGGCGCGTGTTGGATCAATGACGGTGCCCGTATCTGCGTGTCTGTGGCGACTGCGGTTGGCGGACCGCCCTATGGCCGATGGAATTGCGAAATCATGTCATTCTCGCTTGATGCAGAAAACTATGCGGTTTCCGGTGCCGGAGGCCGGGTTTCGGGTATCGAGAAAATCGGCGATGATGCCTGGGGCGTGGAACTCGCCGATGGCTATAGATTTGCCTTGTTCGATGTGACCCCGAACAGCTTGATTTGGCACTCCCCGGCATCCGGCGATACCTTCGAGTGTAAACTGCAATGATGATGACGCGGATGCGTGACAGGTTCGCCCTCTGTCTTCGCGCCAATCATCCCTGAGACGAAATTCCCGCGACTACCACGCCCATGATCCCGATTTAGCGGGCGGCCTTGTGCTGCCGCGGTGGGGGCTGGTGAGCAAAACATTGGAGAAATACATGATCAGGAAAGCGAAGCTCAATACCGGCTACAAGATCACCGATGAGGGGGATAAACAGCATGTCGCATTTTGGGGGGATGGGGTCGCCTGGGGTGGCTATGTTGCGTTCCCCATATTCTACGCCGTGTTGATTGGCTTCCTGTTCTCGCCTTGGTGGTATTTGGCGGCGGCCGTCGGGCTGGGCCTTGGCTACATCCTGTTTCTGATGTTCCAGCCACAAAACTTCACGCTAACTCCGACGGGGCTCATCAAAAAAGGCACTGAATATTCTTGGGAAAACATCGGTGAGGTTGTTCTTGATAACCCTGCCGACAAAGGCGTGTCTTATACAGGAAATCCGGGTGTGATTGTCGGTGGAACCGGCATCATGGGCGCTTCTGTCGCCGGTGCGAGCGTCGCCGCAAATCTCGCGACTGGCGCAATGGTTGAGATGAATGCCGCGATCCTCAAAGCTGCTGCGAAGCGCAGGTTTCGCGTTCGGATCCGGCATGGGGCGACGCTGATCACGGTAGCGCGGAACCTCAAACAACCTAAGGCGGCGGCGATTTTCGACCTTCTGACTGGCAAATAGCCCGTCTGTTTCAAACCGGAGAGCGGCCTGCGGTAGAGCAGGCGCTTGCTGCAAGTATCTTCAACGGTCACGCAGAGCGGGCTGCCCTATGGCGTTTGCTGCATCTCTGCCGACCTCTTGAGTCTCTGAAAACCAGAATCCCGAGGTGTTCTCATGATGTATGGCTGTGTTCCGAAATATCTGGTTGCAACCGCGTTGGCCGTTTCCCTGAGTCTCGGGCAACCACTGCTCGCGCAAGAAAGTGCGGGCAGCCCGGTTGCGCTGCGGGTCGAGGACGTGGTCCCGCTGACCGGATTCCCCGCCGATGCGGTGACGGATGTGCTCGGGGTTCGAATTGGAATGGCGTATGAAGAGGCCAGACAGGCGATCCTCGCTGCCGATTTCCCGATGCTTGAAAATGCCGGGGATTATGTCAGCGATGACAAATACGCACCGAAGCGGGTCGGGTTTGTCTTTGCCGAGAGTGAGGTAACGCCGACCTTCACCTGGCAGGATGGTTTCGGGATGTCGTTTCTGCCGGTGCGCGCATCAGCCGGGCTGACGCTGTATCATGAACGTGAAGACTTTTCCGGAAATCGCGATACCTTTGCTTCCGACGAGTATTTCTGGGTGGCACTCGGTGGGCCGACGGTCGGCGGCCGCGTTCAGGAAATCTATCGCCGCCAGAAGTTCGCCGAGGCGGTGGATCTGGAAACCATGCTGCGCTCGCTTGACGAGAAATACGGTGCGCCCAGTCACGCCAAGGATCGCGGTTCGTTCGGCATGGAACTGGCCTGGTATTTCAAGGGTGGGGAGCAGGTGATGCGCAGTGACCGTAACGGTTTCCTGCTGACCCAGCGGTGCAAACCCTTCATCCCACCGGCTTCGGCTGCGAGCCTGTATGCGGAAGCTGCGGCAGGCCGGTGGCTGGGTGGCACGAAAGACCCTCGTGAATCGAAAGAGATGTGCGAAGGGGCGATCTATGTGCGCCTTGAGGCGGGGAACGTGCCAAAAACGGTTGTCGCGCTGGACATCTTCGTCACCGACTATCTCGCGCGCCGGGAGAATGCAGTCGCCGTTCAGTCTCAGGCGGAGGCCGAGCACGATGACTGGCTCAGGCAATCCGCCGGATCGACGGTAGCGCCCAAGCTCTGAGCTCAGGTCAGATGACCGCAGGTGTAGGAGTGCCTGCGGCCACTCGCCTTGCCTCTGGCCGAGCGGATCATTCTGCTGATGCTTGTGCTTTACGATGCAGTTGGGCCGCCTGTCCTTTACCGCCTCGATGGCAGGCGCCGCTATAATGCTGCCGGACCTTCACTCTGGTCTGGCTCCATGGAACCGAGCGCCGGTCCCGAGATGAAGCGATGCCACAGATCTCCGGGGTTGCGTTTCCGCCAGCGGGCGCCAGGCAGGATACGCCGAAGTTTTCCGGCGTTTTCCGCGTGGTCCTGGCTTGGTCCGAAAGCGACGAACGTCATCCGACCTTCCGACAGTGCGCGCAACTGGGCCGCACTCTGGGGGCAAATGCTTTGGCCGATGACGACGACCAGCGTCTCGGCATCGCCTGACAGGGCCGCCTGCATCAATCCGGCAGCGATGTCGGGGACAATCACACAGGTCGTCGATTCACGAGGCCCGATGAGGCCGAGGCCCTGTCCGTCGCCCTGCGCGACCGGAGGGGCAGTGGCGGTCTTCGTGACCGGTAGCAGGTCAAAGCCGGTGATGCTGCCGGAGGAGTTGCGCCGCGCCAGAAGCAGCCGGTGTGACCCATCGGCGCGGAGGTCTTGCGGATGCCCGTCGATGATCGACATGACGCTGCCGGGAAGCTGCGGTTTCACCTGAGAGGCTGCCAGAACCCATGCCTGCCGCAGTCCCGTGTGATCCATCTGCTGATTGTCGGCATCCCATCCGACAATTGCCGCACCCCGCCGCAGAACATGCCGGTATCTTCTCAACGCCATGCCACCGGGGGCAAGACGGATCAACTCCGTGGTCGCATCGAGAACCTGGGTATCGGGTGCCGGCACCCGGCGTCGCTCTGCTGCGATCTGTTCGCGATGGGTCTCGCGCATCATGGCGCGCAATGCCCGTTCGTAGGGCGAGCGCTTGCCGCTGAGGGAGTGCCTAACCTGCTGCGCCTCGCTGTCCTGGCTCGCACTCAGAGCGCGTCTTGCGTTCCGCTGCTCATCGCGCCAACTGCGGATACTGCGGCGGTTCTGAGCGACTGCTTTCAGAATCTCTGGCAACGGGGTGTCGGGGATGCCGCCGTGGTTCCTCGTTTTGTCGAAGCTTTCGGAGAGGATGAGCAGCTTTGACGCCAACTCCTGCTCTCGCGCGGGTTCGAAACCGCCAAGACGCGCCCGCAGGCGCCGCAGCCCGTAGGCGGCACCAAGCTGGCATGCCGCCATGAACCACTCGCCGCCGGCGCGGGCGATCCGTGCGCCCGCTCCGTGAAGAACGTAGCGCAGGCCATTGTGCCCCAGGGCCTGATGAACGTCTTGCCAGCCCTTCGCGGCATCGAGAAGTGTCCGGATCCGGTCAAGGACATCGGCGCGGACGGCGTCGCGCAGGGATGGCAGTCCGCTGCGTTTTTCATACCCGCGCACCGCACGGCTGTCCGGGCGCAGGCCGCGCTCCCGGTCTGCGGTTTTCCGCTGCCAATGCGCGGCGGGCTTGGGGATCAGGCGGGTCCCATCGTCGGTGACGGCAATGTCGAACCGTCCGCGATCCTGCGGCCACCCCATCCGGTGTTCGATCTGGCGGCAAGCGTGCTCCAGCCGCGCAAAGTCATGGCTGGCAGACCAGGTTGTCCCTGTGATCGGATGCACTTTGTTCAGGACAACATGTGTATGGGTGTTCGCCCGGTCCCGGTGAATGGCAATCACATATTGATGCTCTGACGCCCCGAGAACCCGGACCGCATGATGCGCGGCGCTGATGATCTCGGTGTCGGTGGGCTGCTCGGTTTCGGCCCATGTCAGCACGAAATGGTAAACCGGAGACCGCGTTCGAGGAGCGAGGCCTGAACTGATCCGCATCTGGAACGCGGCGTCGCGCCAGCCACCGGCGAGGTTCGCCAGTTCCACCACCTCAGCCTTCGCGCAGATATAGGCCACCCGCGCGCCGAAGTCCTGCCGAGAACCGTGCTGCGGCTTGCGGTTACGGATCTTTTTCGCCAGCATGATTATCATCCATGAGGAGGCGTTGCAGAGATGCGATATCCGTGCCGATGCGGTGGAGGAGGTGCCGCAGGCGGTCCGGATCTGTCGTCCCATCGCCCCGGGCAAGCGCATTGAGTTGAGCGCCGATCTGTCCGAGATGGCCGCAGAGGATCCGGCGCTGTCGCATGCCGATGTCATCGACATTCCCGTTCCGAAGCCGATCGAAGATCCACGCTGACATGCTCGGAAAGGCGCTGCGCTGCGCCATTGCCGCAAGCCTGAGTTTTTCGTCGGCATCAACCCGCAGGCTGATCGTTGCAGTCAGCCTGCGGGTTTCCGAACGAGCTGCGCCATCCCCGGGCTTTGCCATGGCGATCACTTACCGCAACTCGGCCGGGTCGTGGCGCGCAATCAGATGATCGATATCGTCGGAACCTTCCTCCGACAGCAGGGGCTCGTTGTTCAGCGAGGGCTCCGCAGGCATATCGGAATGCAGGGCAGGGGCAGCGACCTTGGAAGGTGCCGTGGGCTTGAGAGCTTTCGGCTTTCCTGCCTTCTTCTGTGCTGCCGGTTTCGGTTCCAGATTTGCGAGATAGCCCGAGATCGTTCCAGGGCGAACGCTCAGGCGAAACCGTGCAAAATGCTCGGCAATGTCGGTAAAGCTATATCCTTTCTCCAGTGCGCCACGGATCGCGGTCTCGGCGCTTGCGACGGTCTCGCGCGTCGAAAGAGCCTCTTTCGGTTTCGGGGGAAGTGCGTCGAGGGTGGAGATCAATTTCTCCAGATCCTCGGGGCTGATATGGTTCTTCTTCATCGTTGGCGCTCCTGATAAATATGGCCAACCTCTCTACTATGCGCGATTCGAGAAAAAACAAAACGTCGATCAGGGTTTTCCACATAAAACGGAATTCCTGTTTTTCCAGATATGCCCGCCATCCTGTTGAACCGAGTGGCTAAAGACATCCCGTTCATCTGGGATTGGAGGGGATGTCCGTTCGTGAATTGGTCAACTTCTGCTTGCCGGATTAGTTTTTCAATTCAGAGCAGGGTATGCGGACGGTGTGACCGTCTGGCATTCCTGAAACCAGCTGAGGTTCTGTGATAGGTTTATCCGGAAGCCGCCGCAGGTCAGAAGCCAAGAGGCTCCAACGTGAGGCTTTTCGGCCCGCCGACCTCCACCACGCTCTTGCCGCCTCCCTGTTTGCGCACGGAGATGCGCACGGGGATACGGTCCTTCATCGCCTCGACATGGCTGATGACGCCGACCTGCCGGCCCTGCGATTGCAGGGTCTCCAGCGCGTCGATGGCCAGATCGAGGCTGGTCGCGTCGAGTGAGCCAAAACCCTCGTCGATGAAGAGGGTTGCGGCGAGGCCGCCTTTGCCGCCCATCCGGGAAAGGGCAAGTGCAAGGGCCAGCGAGACGAGGAACCGCTCGCCCCCCGACAAGCTGCGGGTGGCGCGTGGCTCATCACCCATGTCGCGATCCTCGACCTGAAGCGCCAGATCGGCGGCGCGGCGCAGGCGGTAGCGCGGGTTCAGATCGGCCAGATGGTGATTGGCGTGCCCGACCAGAACATCCAGGGTGATGGACTGTGCGATCCGGGTGAAGCGGTCGCCGTTACGCGATCCGGCGGCAAGGTTGACCGCCGCCCAGACATCCAATTCTGCGCGGGCGGTTGCGATTCCGGCTTCAAGCCCGGCGAGGCCAACACGGGTCTGCGCATCGTGCTGGAACTCGGCCGCGATGGCGCCCATGCGCTGCGCGCGGGAGGTCGCAAGTGCCTCCAATTCGGCCAGCTTCTGGGCGATGGCGTCGGGCGGATATTCCGGCAGGCCAGCCGCAAGCGCCGACTGGTGGTCTTGCCTGCGGGATGTCAGGGTGGCGCGGGCCGAGGTGACGGCGTCATCGAGCGCGCGCAGCTTGGCGCGTAGGGCCACAACTGCATCCGGCGTCACCGCGAACAGGGCGTCGAGATCGGCAGTAGTCAGGTCACTTGTCTTCAAAGCCGAGTCCAGCTCGGCTATCGCGCCAGCACGGGCCTGTTCGGATTGGGCCTGTTCCGCCAATGCGCCTTCCACGCGGGCGGTTGCCGCAGCGGCTTCGGTCTGCGCTGTGGTCAGCGCTGCGCGAGCGAGGTCAAACCCGGCCAATGCCGTCTTGCGCGCCTCGTTATGGCGGGTGCGGTGGGGGGCGGTCGCCTCACCGTTCAAAAGGCCCGCACGTTCGGCCTGTAGCCCTAGGAGCGCCGCTTTGCGTGCCTCGGCCTGCGCTGCGGTCGTCGCGGCCAGCGTGGCCGCAGCTTCCGCCTGACTTGTCGCCGTGGCGATACGGGGGGCGAGGGTGGCCAGCGCAGCGCTGGTCTGATCGCGGGTTGCACGTAGCCGAATGACCCTTGCAACCCGCACGGCAAGGCGGTCGGAAAGGGCGGAATCTCCAAGCGCGCCCGCCTCATTCAGCGTGATCAGGATCGGGGTGAGGGCGGCTTCCAGGCGGGTGGACTGGTCTTTCGCTGTATTGGCATCATGACGTGCGAGGTTTTCTGCATTCTGGGCTTCGGCGCGTGCGGCGGTCAGAGTTTCACGCGTGGTGCCGTGTCCGGTCAAGGCTATGCGCAGGCACTCGCGCTGTGCTGCCAGATCGGTCAACTCCTGCCGCATCCGTGCAAGTTTGCCTTGTGCGTCGGTCTCGGTCTGCTGGCGTTGCGCCATCTCGGCCGCCAGCGTGGGAAGGGCCGCGGCGTGTATCGGATCGTCAGGCAGGGCGGGACAATCCGGGAGGTCATGTGCGCGCAGGCCGGCATCTCGCCAAAGTTCCCGCGCCGCTTCGATCTTTTCCCC
>CALKAA010000292.1 GCA_937983495.1 uncultured Gemmobacter sp.
GCATGGCGGCTGGCTTGCCCGGCCCGAGCAGGCAAAAGCTGCCGGCATTGTTGGACAGCGTCGTGACCGTGCCCACCTCCGGGTCGGAAAGATGCGCCAGCATCCGCGACAGACTGCCCGCGGGCAGCCAGATGTCGGAGTTCAGCAGCAAGACCGGCCCGCGCCCCACCTGCCGCAAGCCGGTATTCACCGCGCCGGTGAAACCAAGCCCGCCGGATGTGCGCAGGACCATGACGCCGGGGGCACGTTGCGCAATGGCCAGAGCCTCGGCGGTGCGGGCCTCGGTCGAACCATCATCCACCAGAAGGAGCCGCGCGCCCGGCAGGTTTGCCAGATCGGCCTGGGTGCTGCGCAGCGCCTGATCCAGCGCGGCACCACCATCGCGCAGCGGCATGATGACCCAGAGCGGCGCGGCCTCTGCCCTTGGGTTCTGGATGGCGGCGGGGGCGGGCAGCGCGGCCACGCTGAGCGGTTGTGCTGCATCGCCCTGTGACAGCACGAGCGAGCGCGGTTGATTGGCGGCGCGGCAGATCACCAGATCCAACGCCAGCGTATCTCCCTTGCGGCTGCGCCCCAGCGTTGACAGGTGATCCTGCGGCTGCTTGCCCTCCAGCGTGATCGCGGCACGGGCCGATTGCAGCAGGGTCAGGCGCTCGGTCGTGGGCAAGGGCAGGCGCAGCAGGCGCGGCAGTTGCGCCGGGTCCAGTGCCTCAAGCGCATGGCGGCGCTGCCGGGGCGTGGCCAAGGGGCTTCCCAGAAGTTCCAGCGCGGCCGCGTGGCTGTCTGCGGCGGGAAGCCCTCCTGCTACGGCCAGTTGACACAAGACGGCAAGCCCCTGCGGATGCGCCGGGTCCAGGGTGCAGGCATGTTGCGCATCGGCCCACGCTGCCTGAAAGCCTGCGCTTTGCAATGCTGCCGTTTGCCCTTGGCTCAGATGCCACAACGCTATCGCACGTTCACGGAAACTGGCGGCAGAGGGGGTGGCGCTGCGGGCAAAGCCCGATTGCAAGGCCAGCAAACGATCCAGCGCGCGGGATTGTGGCGACGGGTGATCTGGCGGGCGTATCTGAGGGGTCATGTCTTGCGGTGCCAGAGGGCCTGGGCCGGGCCGGATCACAGCCGATATGCCGCTTCACGGCTGGGCGCGGCATCTTGCCTGCCCGAAAGGAGCCAGCCGCCCGGCTTGAAAACCGGGCGGCTGTGAAACGTGTTGGATCAGAGATCCACGTCCTGATCGAGCAAGGAAACCTTCTCGACACCGCTGAGGGTGATGGAGCTGCCATCGGCACCGAAGGTGATGATGGTCACGCCCGACGGATCGGTGGTGATCTCGACATCGTCGAAATTGGCGTTCAGGTTGACAAGGTCATCGCCGCCACCACCGTAGATGGTGTCGCCGGCACCGCCGGTGAACACGTCGTCGCCACCGTTGCCATAGAGCATGTCAGCGCCAGCGCCGCCGATGATGGTGTCATCGCCCACGCCACCATAGATGGTGTCGGCACCAGCACCGCCATAGAGCATGTCGTCGCCGCTTTCGCCTTTCAGAACGTCAGACCCTTTGCCGCCATAAAGCGCGTCGGCACCTTTGCCGCCGGACAGCGTATCCATGCCTGCGCCGCCATAGAGGGTGTCTGCGCCCCCGTTGCCGAGCAGCATGTCAGCACCTTTGCCACCGCTGGCGAGGTCAGACCCGCCTTTCAGTTGCATATTGTCGCCGCCGACGCCGCCGGAGACGGTGTTGCCCTGCGAAGAGCCGATCACGGTCACGTCAGAAGAACCTGCCACGGTGATTTTCAGCGCGCCGGTTTCATCTTGCTGAATGACCACATCGGCTTCCGGGTCGGGCGTTTCGCCGGGGCCGACGATCGACACGGACAGGTCATCACCCAGCGATGCGATGTCATTGCTCAGTTCACTCAGGATGGAACCGGACACACCCAGATCTTCGAGGCCGGAAACCACGTCTTCGTTGGAAGTATACTCGCTAATTGCCATTGGTTTGATCCCCCAAAAAAGGTTTCACAGAACGGATTGTGCTCTCAATGTGCCAGTGGACACCCAAGCCACAGCAGGGCAGCACGCTGACTCAGCGTCGTCTTTAGCTGAGCAATGTCACAGGAACAAGAACAATGCTGGGGTGAGTGCCACGGAAGTGCCACGATTTTAGGCAGCATTTTCGCCTTTGCTGATGGGAAGGGCAGAATGTGCGAGCGTTCAGGGGCGCGCGTCATGGTTTCCGACCATGGAAGCGGCTTGTCACGCAAGGGTGATTCGTCTTTGAATTGTGTCGGGCGGTGCAGGCGGTATGCTCGGGCTTGTCGGTGGCTTGTCGGTGGCTTGTCGGTTTCGGCTGCTCGGCAGGCCCTCTTTTTGATCGGTGCCAGGCTTATTGCTGGGTGCAAGAAGGATCATGCTGCGCCGACGAAGCCTGCCAGTTTGCCCAGCGTCTGCTGACCCAGGGCTTCGGCACCGAAGTCGCGGGCCGTCTGATATTCGGCCTCGGTGCTGAACACCATGCCCAGTGTCACGACAGTGCCGCCAGCGCAGTCTTCAAAGCTGGCCCAAGCATCGGCATGTTTCGGTCCATTCTCACCCCAATGCAGGCTGTAGGAAAAACGGTCATGCGGCTGCATATCATGGTAGCGGTGGTGATTGGGAAACACCGTGCCATCGGGGCCGATCATGTCGAAAACCCATTCCCCGCCAGGTTCCAGGGCGATGCGCTGCGTGCGGCAGGTGAAGCCCTCTGGCCCCCACCAAAGCGGCAGGGTTTCAGGGGTCATCCAGGCCTCCCAAACCTGTGCGCGGGGGGCGGCGATGGTGCGGCGCAGCACCATGCAGCGCCGTGCGACGGCCTCCAGATTGGCAAGCCCCGCGTCGAACCCCATGCGATAGCCGGTTTCCATATCAGGCTGTCTCGCGGATAGCTGCACTGTGAGGCTGATATGGCTTTCATCTTTCAAGCCATTGGCACCAGACGAAAAGATGGCGGTGACCAGCGCGGAGGACAGGGTTTTCCCCGGTGCCGAAACGGTTTCGCAATTGACGCTGCGCGTGGGGGTCTCCAGTTCCAGCCATGTCGCCTCGCAGCGGATGTCAGGCTGACCCGCCACCTTGCACAGCGAGACCTCGCGCCCGCCGGGCAGGGGGTTGGCCTCCAGAAACTCCACCGTTACATCAGGCGTCGGCGCAGCCCAGAGAGCGCGGGCGGCGGGAGCGGTCCAGGCCTGCCATAGCGTTGCCAGCGGGGCCGCCACGCTGCGTTCAAACTGAAGGGTGGCGAAATGGCTCATGCGTGCCATCCGCCTGCCAGCAGGCGCTGCGCATAGGCCTCCAACTGGGTGACGACGGTGCCCCAGCCGTCATAAAATCCCATCTGCTCGTGGTTTTGCCGGCTTTCAGGGCTGCGGTGGCGCGCGATGGCGGTATAGCTGGTGCCCCCGTCCGGCGTATCCGACAGCAGCAGAAGTGCTGTCATGAAAGGGTCGGGTGCGGGTTTCCAGCCCTCGGTGTAAGTGTCGGTGAACACCAGGCGTTCGCCCGGCACCACCTCCAGATAGACGCCCTTGTTCTCCATGATGTGACCATCCACGTCGAAAGTGGTGTTGAACCGCCCGCCGATGCGCAGGTCGATGTCAACCGCCGTCACCTTGTGGGGTGCCGGGATGAAGAAGTGCGGGATATGGGCCGGGGTCGTCCAGCATTCCCAGATCAGCGCGCGGGGTGCGGCCAGGGTGCGGGTGAAGCTGAGGTCGGTTTCGGGGTCGAGATCGGGGATCATTGTTCGCGCTCCTTCATCAATCGCATCACATAGGCATCCAGCCGGTCGAGCCGCCCCTCCCACAGCGATTGCTGCTCCTCCAGCCAGCTGCGGATCGGGGCGAGCGCCTCCGGCACCATGGCGCAAGAGCGCACGCGGCCATCCTTGCTGGTGGTGATCAGCCCCGCCGCTTCCAACACCGAAAGGTGGCGCAGCACGGTGGGCAGGCGCAGGCCGGTGGGGTGGGCAAGTTCGGACACAGCAGCCGGACCGCGCGCCAGACGTGCCAGCATGGCCCGGCGTGTGGGGTCGGACAGGGCCTGAAACAAGAGCGAGAGGTCGGGGTCATGCTGAGCCATTTGGCTAAGTTTTCAGGTTTGGCCGAGTCGGGCAACAAAAACTTTGATGATCGGCTAACTGTTGAGGCAAAAAGAAGGCCGCCCCCGAAAGGGCGGCCTGAGAGAGCGGCCTGAGAGGGCATGGCTCATTCTGCCGGGGGGCCAGCCTTGGCGCGCAGGCCATCGCGGACCAGGGCCTTGATCAATGCCACACCCATCAGGGCCAGGACAACGCTGAAAGGCAGGGCCCCGATGATCATGGCAGTCTGGATGGCAGAGAGCCCGCCCGCCAACAGCAGCACCGAAATCACCAGCGTCAGTGCCGCGCCCCAGACCAGAATATGCACCTTGCCTTTGGGCGTTTCATCGCCGGCGGCGTTGATGGTGTTGATGATCAGGATGGCGCTGTCGGCCGAAGTGACCAGATAGGTCAGCAGCAAGACCACCAGCAGCGCGGACATCAGCACCGCCATCACGGGCGACAGCAACTGGTTCACCGTGGCAAACAACTGACCGGAGAGACCGGCATCAAGGATGGCGCGATTGGCGCCGCCGTTCAGCTCCAGGTCCATGGCGGTGCCCCCCGCCATGGCGAACCAGATGAAGCACATGACGGACGGCACGATCATGGCCCCCAGCACATATTCGCGCAGGCTGCGTCCGCGCGAGATGCGGGCGAGGAACAGGCCCACGAAGGGGGCAAAGGCGATCCACCAGGCCCAGTAGAAGATGGTCCATCCGCCCTGCCATGCGGCCAGCGCGTCACCGGTCTCGGTGCCATCGGGGTGCCAGACGGTGAACATCATGGCGGGAAGCGCCATCAGGTAATCGCCGATCCCGACAAACAGCGCCTTGAGCGCAAAGGCGGTGGAGCCGAAGATCAGCAGGAAGGCGAGGAAGAAGAAGGTCAGGCCCATGTTCAGGTTGGACAGCCACTTGATCCCCTTGCCGACACCGGACAGCGCCGACAGCGTGGAGAGGCCCATGATGATGACCAAGGCACCGATCATGGCGACATTGCTGGGGGTGGTGCCATCGGCCTGCATCACCCAGCCTGCGCCGGTGATGTTATAAAAACCGCTGGCGAATTGCGACACACCAAAGCCGATGGTGACGGCCACGCCCAGCACGGTGGCGATGACTGCCACGATATCCACAGCATGGCCCAAGGGTCCCGACAGGCTGCGCCCGAACAGCGGCGTGAGACCCGAGCGGATGGTGAGCGGCAGGCCGCGGCGATAGCTGAAAAAGGCCAGAGCCAGCCCGGTCAGCGCATAGCAGCCCCAGGCTGACAGCCCCCAATGCATGAAGGACCATTTGAAGGCCGACCGCACCACCTCGGCGCTTTCGGCGGTGACCTGGCCGGTGATCACCTCGGGGTTGGTCGAGAAGTGATAGATCGGCTCACCGGTCGAATAGGTGAGCATGCCGATGCCGATTCCCGCCCCGAACATCATGGAGAACCATGAGAAGGTCGAGAAGTCCGGGGTTTCGCCGTCAAGCCCCAGGCGGATGCGGCCCGTGGCAGGCCAGATCGCCAGCGCAAGGCAGGTGATCAGATAAAAGGCCATCACATAGATATACCAGGTGCCGAAAGACCCCAGCAGGAACCCATTCAGCGCCGAAAGCGCAGCGCCCGCGCTTTCGGGAAAGGCCGCAGCCCAGATGATCAGCATGCCCACCAGCAGTTTGGAGCCGACGGTGACAATGGTGTTGAAACCTTCGTAAAACCCGCTGCTGGCCGTGGTAATTGGTAGGTCTTTCAGTGGCGGTTTAATCGTCATGGAACCCTCCCTTCGGTTGTGCCGGGCTGCCTGTCTGGGGTGGCCCGGTCGCGCGGGAGCATGGGGGATTCACGAAAATGTCATACTGCTGGAGCGACCCCATGGGGTCACAAACGACAAAAGCCATCAAAGCTGTGCCGTAGGGGCAGATTTTGCGCGCAGATGGCGGCAGGCAAAGGCGGCAGACAAAGAGGGGCGGTTCAATCCGTCTTGCGGAAAATCTTGATGCGGTCGCCGCGCCGCGCCGGGCCATTGGCATGGGCATGGCGGCTGCCTGCGGGCATGGGCGGCAGCGACAGGTTCAGCCGCAGAAGGCGGTCCTGCGGGCCGGCCCCATGCAGGCTGACCATGGTGCCCGAGGCCTGCACCTTGCCGGCCTGGGCAAATTCGGCCTGCGCCTCCAGCCGGTTCAGCCCATCGGGGTCTTCGATCCAGATGCGCAGATCGGTGAGCGGGCGAAAGCCGCCCTGACTGCCCAGAAACTCGCCCGGCAGGCAGATCTGACCCGTGCTGAGGTCTTGCAGCATCAGGCGCGGCTGACCGGCGCGCGGGCGGATCATCAGGCCCGCCACCGGATGATCGGGCGTATCGCCGCCAACCCAGCCGCCAAAGCGCCCCGGACGATCGCCATAGCCCGCCAGATGCAGCACGAAATCGGTCGCGCCGGGCGGCGCGGGCACCGGATCGGGGCCTCGGGTCGAGAGATAGGCCAAGGCAATCGAGCCGCGCGGAGCGCCTGTGCCGCTCTGACTGACGATCTCGATGCCCAGCACGGCGGTCTGGCCCACGCGGATCACGCAGAACTCGCCCGGCTGCATCAGCGCCCCGGACAGATTGCCCGGCTCATACATCAGCGACAGCGCATGGCGCGAGGCCAGCGGCACCACCGGGCGAATGATGGCATCGGCCTCCTGACCTGCGGGCGCGGTAAAGGTCAGCGTCACGATGCCGGGGGTCAGTTTGACGGTTTCATACATGTCGGTCTTCCGTGTCCTGCGGCAGAGGGGGCCGCGCTTCCTTCGGCGTCAATCTTCGCGCATCGCGCTTTGCAGGCGCCGCGACAAGGGCCCGAGCAGATAGTTCAGAGCCGTGCGCTCGCCAGTGGGCAGGATGGCAGTTGCGGTCATGCCTGCCACCAGCGCGTGACGCTGCGGTTCGGGCAGGGTGATGCCATCCAGCCGGATGCGGGCCTCGTAATAGGTTTCCTGAGTTTGCGCATTGGTGATGCGATCCTTGGAAACGCTGAGGATCTCGCCCTCTGCCGGAGACAGATGCAGCGCCTGAAAGGCGGGAAAGCTGATCTCGGCCCGTGCACCGGGCAAAACGCCGTCGATGTCGTCGGGCAGGACGCGGGCCGTGATGACATAATCATCAGTTTCGGGCGCGATCTTCATGATCACCTCGCCCCCGCCGATCACCGCGCCGACCGTGCCCAGAACGCTTTCCTGAACGGTGCCATCCACCGGGGCATGGATTTCCACCCGGTTCAGCGAATCGCGGGTGACGATGAGGTCACGCTCCAGCGCGCGAATCTCGCGGGTCAGGACTTCCAGCTCGTCAGCGGCGCGGCGGCGATATTCCTGTTCTGCCTGCGCAATCTGCAAGCGGAAGCCGAGAATGGATTGCCGGATGCGCGCGATGTCGATATCGGCCTGCGCCACCTTTTCCTCCAGCGCGAGGCTCTGCTTTTCCAATTCGCTGACGCGGGCCTGTGCCGTCAGGCCCTTTTCGCGTAACGAGCGCTGCGCCTCCAGATCGGATTGCACCAGCTTGGCTTCGCGCAGGGCAATCCCCCGCCGCACCTCGCTGGCGCGCACTTCCTCATCGGCTTGTGCGATATTGGTTTCCAGCAGGTTCCGGGCCTGTTGCAGCTCTTTCAGTTGCAGCTCGAAATGCCGCTTTTCGCCCTCGGCGATGCGCTGCACCTCGGGGTTGGCGGCGATGCTGCTGGCGAGGGCGGGCGAGAAATCGAAAGCCTGGCTCATGGCGATTTCTGCCTCCAGCCGCTCCTGACGGGCGCGATTGCCCAGAAGCTGCGTGTCGAACAGATCCGCCGTGGCGCTGCTTTCGGTCGAGGCAAGGCGCAACAACAGGTCGCCGGTTTTCACCCGGTCGCCATTGCGCACGAAAAATTCGCTGACGATGCCGCCTTCAAGATGCTGGATTTGCCGGGTGCTGCTGGCATTTTCCAGCACGCCCTGTGCCACCACGGCACTGTCCAGCCGCGCAATGGCCAGCCAACCGCCGACAAGGCCAAAGCTGAGGAGATCGGAAGAGCGTCGTGTAGGGAAAGAGTGTAGATCTCGGTGGTC
>CALKAA010000293.1 GCA_937983495.1 uncultured Gemmobacter sp.
GGCACAGCCCGCGCGCAGCCTGGCCAAGGCCACGTTGCCCGCTGCGCTGTCCGCCACCATGGCCGGGCTGGCCGATTATGCGCTCTCGCAGGAGCGCCCCGGCCAAGTGGCTGATTTTCATCACAAACGCGCGTTGACCGATGGCCTGGATGAGGGGTTCCACAGCGACTATTACACCGGCGAGGCGCTGTTCGGCCTGATCGCCGGGGGGGCCGATCCGGCCCGCACCGCCCCCTTGGCCGAGGCGCTGATGCAGCGCGGCTATGGCATTGATGTGCAAAGTCACTGGATGGCTTATGCCGCCTGCGCCGCCTGTGATCACAGCCTTGTGCCCGATGATCTGGGCCGTGCCTATCTGGGCCGCCTGCTCACCGCCATCACCACCGATACCGCCTATCGGGACCGCTGCGAATCGACCCCGATCGCCTGCCGGTCCGAGGCGCTGGTCCGCTTCCTCTGGCTTGACCGCCGCCATCCGGGGCGGTTTTTCGCCCCCGAACACCTGGCGCTGATCCGCGAAACACTGACCCATAATCTCGCGCTGCAACTGCGCTGGTTCCAGCGCGGCCAGTTCCGCAAGGGCGATGCCAGCGACAAGGTGCAGATCGACTATATCCAGCATAACGCCATGGCCTTCCTTGGCTGGGCCATGCTGCATGCCTGAACCACTGGCCTGAACCACTGGTCTGAATCACTGGCCTGATCGCGACACCGCCGCGGCTCATGCGGCGGTGCAGCGATTGACAGGGCATTTTTCGCGGTCCCATATGGGTGCGGAGAGTTTGCAGGGGGTTCCATGAACAAGACCTATCCCAATGCCGCGGCGGCGCTTGACGGCCTGCTGTTTGACGGCATGACCATCGCCGCAGGGGGCTTCGGCCTGTGCGGCATTCCCGAATTGCTGATCGCCGCCATTCGCGATGCAGGCACCAAGGGCCTGACCGTCGCCTCGAACAATGCCGGCGTCGACGGGTTTGGCCTTGGGCAACTGCTGGAAACCCGGCAGGTCAAGAAGATGATCTCCTCTTATGTGGGCGAGAATGCCGAATTCATGCGCCAATACCTCTCGGGCGAGTTGGAGCTGGAATTCAACCCGCAAGGCACACTGGCCGAGCGGATGCGCGCGGGCGGCGCGGGCATTCCGGGCTTCTACACCGCCACCGGCGTGGGCACCGTGATTGCCGAGGGCAAGGATGTGAAGGTCTTCAACGGCCGCGAATATATCCTCGAGACGGGGATCGTCGCCGATCTCTCCATCGTCAAGGCCTGGAAGGCCGATCCCTCGGGCAACCTTGTCTTCCGCAAGACCGCGCGCAACTTCAACCCGCCTGCGGCGACCTGTGGCAAGGTCTGCGTTGTCGAGGTGGAGGAGATCGTGCCCTTGGGCAGCCTTGACCCCGATCATATCCATCTGCCCGGCATCTATGTGCATCGCCTGATTCAGGGGCAGCACGAGAAACGCATCGAACAGCGGACCACCCGCAAACGCGAAGCGGCCCAGTAAGGCCGATCGTCGCAAGCAGGAACAGGAGAAAGACCATGTGGGACCGCAATCAGATGGCCGCACGCGCGGCGCAGGAGCTTCAGGACGGCTGGTATGTGAACCTTGGCATCGGGATTCCGACGCTGGTGGTGAACTATATCCCGGCAGGGGTTAACGTAACCTTGCAGTCGGAAAACGGCATGCTGGGCATGGGGCCCTTCCCCTATGAGGGCGACGAGGACGCCGACCTCATCAACGCCGGCAAGCAGACCATCACCGAACTGCCGCAAACCGCCTATTTCGATTCCGCGCAATCCTTCGCGATGATCCGCGGCGGCAAGATCGCCATGGCGATTCTGGGTGCCATGGAGGTGTCGGAAACCGGCGATCTGGCGAACTGGATGATCCCCGGCAAACTGGTCAAGGGGATGGGTGGCGCGATGGACCTTGTGGCCGGGGTGGGCCGTGTCGTCGTCGTGATGGATCACACCAATAAAGCCGGCGAATCCAAGGTGTTGAAAGCCTGCACCCTGCCGCTCACCGGCAAGCGGGTGGTCAATCGCATCATCTCCAACCTTGGGGTGCTGGATGTGGTCGAGGGCGGCTTGAAGATCGTGGAACTGGCCGAGGGCGTGACCGAGGCTGAACTCCGCGCCGCGACCGAGGCCACCATCGTCAACTAAATGAAGGCGGCCCCGCGCAGGGGCCGCCCTTTTTTCAGCCGATATGGAACAGCGTCTGGAACAGGCGCGGGTCCAGGCTCGCCTGCTCAAAGGTCGGGCCTTCGGTCAGGATGCTGACCGCATCATGGCTGTGCAGGCTTTCCTGATGGCTGGCCACCACGCGGAAATCGCCCACGCGCGGCTCGGCCATCAACTGCTCCGCAAAGAGCCGCGCCGCATCCTCTACAAAGATCGGGTTCGCCGCGTTCAGCTCGGCAAAGGCCTGCTCATCCTCGCGCTTCACCATCACCTGCGTCTCGGTCGGCACCGCGCGCCGCGCCAGTTCCACCAGATCCTCGAACCACAGCGTCTGCCCCGGCTGCGCCACCACCGACAGCCGCGCGACCGAGCGTTGCGAATGCGGCGTGGCCAATTGCCCGCGCGTCACCCGCGCATGTTCGCTCAACTCCAGCGAGCAGGGGCAGGTGCTGGAATAGACGTAATCCAGATGGATCACCCGCAGCCGCTCACCCGCGCGGTCAATCACCTCCAGCGCGATGTCGTAATACTGCCAACCACTGAGCCCCGAGCGCAGCGAGGGCACCTGCATCGGAAAGCGCAGCCGCATCTGGATACGCGCGTCAAAACTGTGCAGGTCGCGCTTGTAATCCTCCAGCGCCGCCTCGATCACCGCAAAGCTGAAACTGGCCTCGGCATGGGCATAGAAAGACCGCATGATGCGGCTCATGTTGATGCCCTTCTTGTCGGCCTCCAGGCTCACCGTGCCGGTGACGCTGGTTTCCAGCACCACCTCGCCGCCCGCGCGCCGGCGATAGCGGATCGGCAAGGCAAAGTTGGAAATCCCCACATGCTGAATCTGCCGATGCGCGCCCTTGATCAGGCTTTCGGGGCCGTTCTGCAAATCCGGCAGCCCCGCCTTGTAGCGCTCATCCACCGTGAACTCAGGGTAGACGCGCGACAGCACCGGATAGGGCAGGCCCATGGCGCGCATCTCCTCGGGCGAGGCTTTCGCCGCCCAGTCCTGCACCAGTTTCAAGGCCGCGGCCAGATCGTCAGGGCGGGCGTCGCGCTCAGAGACATGCATATTCATGAGATCGCATCCTTCCGGTTCCGGCAGACCGCAGGGGCCCGCCTTCAATGTCAACAGGGATACGCGGAATGGCCCGCGTCGGATCACCTCTGCCCGCCGATTCCGGCACCAAAGGCGACGCTTGTTAGATGGGGGTTTCGGGTCCGTCGGTCAAGGGCCGGGTCAGGTCAGGGTAACGCGGCCGTTAACGCTGTCCCCGCCAGTGGCCGGGGCTTTGCCCGGTCCATTTCACGAAAGCGCGGTGAAAGGCGCTAGATCGGAAGAGCACACGTCTGAACTCCAGTCACTGACCAATATCGTAT
>CALKAA010000294.1 GCA_937983495.1 uncultured Gemmobacter sp.
CACAGGTGCAAGACCGGGTGACGGGGCTTGAGCTGGGGGCGGATGATTACATCACCAAGCCCTTCGACCCCGCCGAGGTGGTGGCGCGGGTGCGCGTGCGGCTGCGCAAGGCGCGCAGCGAGCCAGGGCGCGGCAGCCAGACTGCGCGCTTCAACGGCTGGACCGCGCATTTCGACCGTTATCTGCTGGTGGCCGAAGATGGCAGCGAGGTCACCTTTTCCCATGCCGAGGGCGAGGTGTTGCGGCTGTTTCTGGAAAGCCCCAAGCGGCTGATTTCCCGCGCCCAGATGCAGGAAAGCCTTGGAGGCGCGGCAGGAGAAAGTTTTGATCGCGCCATGGATGTGCGCATCTCGCGCCTGCGCACCAAGCTGGGCGAAGACCCGAAGAACCCGACGCTGATCAAGACGATCTATGGCGCGGGCTATATCTTTCTGGGCGATGTGATCTGGGCCTGAGGCCTCCCTGTGCCACAGCGCCTAAATCCGCCTGCTCGGCGTGTCGGACATGTCAAAGGCGGTCCCTCTCGGGGCCGCCTTTTGCTTTGGGCGCTTATTGTCCCTGACACGCCTTTCCGCGCAGACGCAAATGGGCCTGTTCGGGGTCGTTGGAGACCGACACGCTGAACTCGGACTCATTTCCGAAATGGGGGTAGACGACAAAGGCCGCGCGCTGATCTTCGCAACGCAGCGCCACCGGGCTGAAGGGCGGGCCCAATCGGCTATCTAGCCGGATATAGCGCGGCGCAGGGAAGGAGCTGTCGAACTCATTCGGCCAGTCCAGAGACCAGTCGATCAAACTGTTGCTGCCCTCCACGGCCTCCCGGACGGTGCAGAGATCCCAGATCTTGCCGGTTTTGCGCGCGAATATGAGCAGCTTTTGCGAGGCGCTGTAGAAGGCATAGGTTTTCTTCCCCGGCGCTCCGCTGCCGAAAGGCGCTGGCCTGAAGGCCTTCAAGGGCGTGACGGATTGCTGCAAGATCACGTCTTCGCAGTGCCGCACAAGCTCCATCCGTTCGGCCCTGTCGGGTGATGCGTTTGCCGCCAAGGGAAGGGCTGCGAGGGCGCAGAGGCCCAGCCGGACTGCGGCGCTTCTGGTGGTAAAAATTTCAAGCATATGCGCCTTTGTCTTCATGCGGCTTCCGGTGATGGTCCTGTTGCAACCTGTCCTGACTTTGCGCCTTTTTCATGTCGACCCATTGGAAAGACATGCTCAACGCGTTGTTTTCTTGGCGCAACGAATCCGCTGGCATGGCGCGGCATTCCGTCGCATGCTGGCCTTGCGCGCGTGAGGTTTGGGAGGACCGCATGAACAAAGTTATCGCCCTGATCTGTGTGGTCAGTTGGTCTGGCTTTTGGGCCTTCGGCTATCTGGCCCTCTCTGCTGGTGTGGCCGAGACCGGGCAGATGGTCACCGCCGCCCTGCTGGCGGCTGTGGGCTTTTTCACCGGCATGGTGGCCTGGCTCAAACTGGCGCGCAGCCCCAGCTTGATGCTCAAGGCCTGATGCTGAACGCCTGAGGCGCGCGCGGCTTTCATCTTGGTCCAAATATCCGCGCCGCAGGCTCCGCCCTCAGCCCTTCAGCTCTGCCGTCAGCCGGATCGGCCCTGCCACGCCGCGCAGTTTGGCGCGGTAGATCACCAGCGATTCCGATACGCGCATCACATAGGTGCGGGTTTCTGAAATCGGGATCATTTCGACCCAATCGACAATATCCACCGCTGCGCTGCGCGGGTCGCCAAGCTCGGTGATCCAGCGGCGCGGGCGCCCCGGCCCGGCATTATACCCCGAGGCCACCAGAGCCACCGAAGGCCCGAATTCCTCGATCAGCTTCGCCAGATAGGCGCTGCCGAGTGTGGCATTGAAATGAGGATCGGTGGTCAGGCGCGAGAGCGCGAAATCCAGCCCCAGGGCGCGCGCCGTTCGTTCGGCCGTTTCCGGCATCAACTGCATCAGCCCGCGCGCGCCCGCCGAGCTTTGCGCAGCAATGTCAAATTCGCTTTCCCGGCGCGAGATCGCCAGCGCGAAGGCGCGCGACACCGCCAGCCCTTCGGAAGGGATCAGGTCCGGCACCGGGTAATAGGCATCCGGCAAGATCACCCCGCGCTCGGCCGCCTGTTTCGCCAGCAGCACCGCGATATGCGGCTGGTTCAGCGACAAGGCAAGATCGGCCAGCGCCGCCAGATCGCTGTCGCTTTGGCTCTCGCCCAGATGCAGGAAAAACCGTTTGGCCTGCGCTGGCTCGCCCGCTTTCAACAGCAACAGCCCCGCCTCCAGCACCGAGGATTGCGCGAAGGGCCGCTCGTGCCATTTGGCGCGGCCCTGCGGGGTGATCAGCGCGGCATCCAGTGCAAGCCCCAGTTTCTCGGCCGCCAATTGGCCGTAATAGGCCGTCTGGTGGCGGGCCGCGCGGGAGTAATGATCTCGGGCGGCGGGGTCCCCCATCGCCTCCAGCGCCCGGCCCTGCCAATACAGTGCGCGTGAGATGGAGATCGGCGTGGCCACCGCCGCTTCCAGATGGCGGAAGTGAGTCAGCGCGGTCGCCGGATCATTCAGGCTGCGCAGGGCGATGAAGCCGGCCAGAAACTCCAGATCGGCGTAATCGGCGCCTTCACGCAGTTGATGCGCGGCGGCGATGCGGTAGGCTTGGCGCGGCTCGGCGTCACGCAGCAGATGCCGCGCCAGTTGCGCCCGGCGCTTGGCCCATTTCTCGGGCTTGCCGAGGTTGGATTGCGACAGCATCAGATCGGCAGCTTCGGGCCAGAGGTCGCGGTAAATCCGCCAATCCATCCGCGCATGGGCCAGCAGCGGGTGATCGGCCAGCGCAGGCGGCACGACCTTG
>CALKAA010000295.1 GCA_937983495.1 uncultured Gemmobacter sp.
CGTGACCATGGGCGGGCTTTGCACCGGCGCCTATACCATCGCCAAGGCGGGTCTTCTGGACGGCAAGAAGGCGACGATCCACTGGGAAAACCAGGACGGCTTTCTGGAAGAGTTCGAGGATGTGCGGCTGACCAAATCGGTCTTCGTGATGGACGGCAACCGCTGGTCCACCGCGGGCGGCACCTCATCGCTGGATCTGATGCTGAAGGTGATCGCGGCCGATCATGGAGAGGATCTGGCCAATACCGTCGCCGACCAGCTGATCTATTCCACCATCCGCACCGATCAGGACACCCAGCGCCTGTCGATCCCGACGCGGATCGGCGTGCGCCACCCCAAACTGTCACAGGTCATTCAGATGATGGAGGCCGCGATCGAAGACCCGATCTCTCCCGCCGATCTGGCGGATGATGTGGGCATGTCCACCCGGCAGCTGGAACGGCTGTTCCGCCGCTATCTGAACCGCAGCCCCAAGCGGTATTACATGGAGTTGCGGCTGCAAAAGGCCCGCAACCTGTTGATGCAGACCGATATGAGCGTGATCAACGTGGCCTTGGCCTGCGGGTTTGCCTCGCCCTCGCATTTCTCGAAATGCTATCGCAGCCATTACAACACCACGCCCTACCGCGAGCGCGGCACGCAAGGGGCAGTCCCTGCCCTTGGCGCGCGGCTGGCGGTCTGACGCAGCGTTGGGAATTGAGGGCCGGCCGATTTTTCGTCGAAAAATCGGTCGCCCCCACCATCAGGCAAAGATCTCGGCGCTGTTTGATGGCGCCAGCGGGTCGGGGCCGAAACGGTTGGCACCTTGGGTGCCACGCAGCATCATGATGATCGAAAAGATCAACCCGGCCACCAGCCAGACGCCAATGCCGATCCCCCACTTCATGAGGGCCTCTGACGGGCCGTCAGTCATCGCCATTGCCTCGACCTCGCGCAGAAAATCGCCCAGAAATGGCAGCGCAAGATAGCTGGAATAAGGCACCAGCGCCCACCAGCCCGAGGCATCCCGGTCATGCAGGCGCCGGATGGTGACGCAAAGCATGGGAGGCAGGAACAACCACATCAGCACAAAGCTCAGCGGCCCTTCCGACATGCCGTAAAACGGGTGCTGCGGATTGCTGCTCCAGGTGGCAAGACCCACAAACCCCTCCAGAAACCCAATCACAAAGCTGACCACAACGCTGAAAAGCCAGAACCACCAGAACTCGGACCGTGCCGCGCGCCCGGAAGGGTCGCGCCATTTGCTCAGGCAGGTTTTGACAGCATCTGTAAAGGTCATGGCACTTTTCCCAATCAATCCAACTCAAGGCACGGGCAATCCATTCAACGCACGAGCGCGGCTGCGGCACACGCCCAGAGTGATCGCCTTCAACGTTCTGGTGCCATGCGGTAAAGCGCTCCGTCAATGACAGAAAGAAACCAGATGGCCCCATCCGGTCCTTCGGCAATGTCGCGCACCCGGCCCGTGGTCTCCCCCGTGATCTGCTCCTCGGCATAGCCGGTCTGCGCCGCCGTATCCGGGTCCAGCCGCGCAATGAAACCGCTGTTGAGACTGCCGGTGAAGATGTCGCCCTGCCAGTCTGGCACTTGTGCGCCGGAATAGATCATCAGACCCGAGGGTGCGATGGAGGGATCCCAGTAATGCAAGGGTTGCTCCATCCCCGGCTTTGCGCTGCCCTCACCAATCGGCAGGAAATTGTAATTGCGCCCATAGGTGATGACGGGCCAGCCATAATTGGCACCAGGGGTGGTGATCTGGTTCAACTCGTCTCCCCCGCGTGCGCCATGTTCGACGGTGAGCAAACGGCCATCCGGCGCGAAGGCGGCCCCCTGAATATTGCGATGGCCCAAGGTCTGCACCCCCGGTGCCCAGCCGGGCTTCAGCGGCGTCACGGCCCCATCCCGGCCCATACGCACCAGTTTGCCCGCCACTTTGGCCGGGTCTTGCGCCTGCATGCCACCGGGGCCAGTGCCGCGATCCCCCGTGGTCAGCCAGATCGCCCCATCGGGCGCCTCCAGCAGACGCGCGCCGAAATGCCGCCCGCCCGCATAGGCCTCGGCGGTGAACAGGGTCTCGAAGCCTTCCAGCCGGGTGCCATCGGCCGACAGCCGGCCGCGCCCCGCCGCCGTTGCGCCGCCACCGTCCACAGGCGCTGCGAAGCTGAGCCAGACTTCGCGCGAGGTCGCAAAATCACGCGGGATCATCACATCGAGCAGCCCCCCTTGCCCTTCGGCAAAAACCGGGGGCAGGCCCTCTACCTGTTGCCGTGCCACCTTGGAGAGCAGGGTCAACCGACCGGCCCTTTCGGTGACCAGAATTGCCCCATCGGGCAGGAAGTCAAAAGCCCAGGGTTCGTCAAAACCCACCGCCTCGGAGGTCACACGCATCGGCCCTGCGCTGGCCATAATCACTTCGTTCGCGCGGGCCCCACCATGGGACAGCGTTCCCAAGATACATGCCGCAACCCCAGCCAAGCGTCGCACGTCCTGCCTCCCCATCTCGACGATGCGTCAAAACCAGCGCCAAAGCCTTGGCCCGAATGTCGCCTGTATCTCAAGGTGGGTCGTATCTTGCCCATATCAAGCCCGAACGGCCACGAGGCTGGCCAAAAGGGCGCTTTTCTTTTGATCACATGCGGTCTAGCCTGCCGGGCAGGATTGATATCCGACAAGGGAGTCACACAATGAAAAAACTGCTGCTCGCCACCGCTGCAACCGCTCTGTTCGCCGGGGCTGCCGCCGCCGACGAGGTGAAAGTCGGCGTTCTGCTGGGCTTCACCGGCCCGCTGGAAACCACCGTTCCGGGCATGGCTGCCGGGGCTGAACTGGCCATCAAGGAAGTGTCCGATTCGGGCAAGTTCATGGGCGGCTCGACCGTCACCGCCGTGCGCGGTGACACCACCTGCGTTGACGCCGCTGCTGCGCAATCGGCGGCCGAGCGTCTGGTGACTTCGGACAAGGTCGCAGCCATCGTCGGCGGCGACTGCTCGGGCGTGACCGGTGCCGTTCTGCAAAACGTGGCGCGCCCGAATGGCGTGGGCATGATCTCGCCCTCGGCCACTTCGCCTGCCCTTTCGACTGCCGAAGATGACGGGCTGTTCTTCCGCACCGCCCCGTCCGATGCCCGTCAGGGCGAGATCATGGCCGACATCCTGACCGATCGCGGCGTGAAATCGGTGGCGGTGACCTACACCAACAATGATTACGGCAAGGGCATGGCTGATGCTTTCGCCGCGGCCTTCACCGCCAAGGGCGGCGCGGTCACTCTCGCGTCACCGCATGAGGACGGCAAGGCTGACTATTCGGCCGAAGTCGCGGCGCTGGCCTCGGCTGGCGGCGAGGTGCTGGTGGTGGCCGGCTACGTCGATCAGGGCGGCAAGGGCATGATTCAGGCCTCGGTCGATTCGGGTGCCTTCTCGACCTTCTTCCTGCCCGATGGCATGTATGGTGAAGCCCTGATCCAGTCGATCGGTGCGCCGCTGAACGGCTCCTACGGGTCGGTTCCGGGCACGGACAGCCCCGGCGCGGCCAAGTATCTGGAAGTCTCGAAAGCCGCTGGCTTTGACGGTGCCTCGGCCTATTCGGGCGAAAGCTATGACGCTGCCGCTCTGATGCTGCTGGCCATGGAAGCCGCGAAATCGACCGCGGGCAAGGACTGGACCGCCAAGGTGATGGACGTGGCGAACGCCCCCGGCGAGCCGATCTATCCGGGCGAACTGGCCAAGGCGCTGGAGCTGATCGCGGCTGGCACCGACATTGACTATGTCGGCGCGACCGCCGTCGAGATGGTGGGCAGCGGCGAAAGCGCCGGTAACTTCCGCGAATATGACGTGAAGGACGGCAAGTTCGAAACCGCCAAGTTCCGTTGATCACCCGGCGCCAGGCCGAATGATCGGCAGCGGCCCGGGGTTGCCCCCCCGGGCCGCTGTCTTGCTAGGGGACGAAGTGCCCGACCCGACAGGACCGGCATCAGACCGGACATAACACCTGCGGGGGCGCT
>CALKAA010000296.1 GCA_937983495.1 uncultured Gemmobacter sp.
GCCCGCGCCTCCATCAACCGCCCCGCCAGGATCAGCACGACAATCACCGCCGCCGCCTCGAAATACACTGCCCGCGCGGCTCCTGGCAGCAGGGCGGGCGCATAGGTCGCCACGCAGGAATAGGCAAAGGCCGCCAGCGTGCCCAGTGCCACAAGGCTGTTCATATCCGGGGCACCGCGCACCAGGGCGGGCAGGCCCTTGGCCAGAAAGCGCCGCCCCGGAAAGGCCAGCACCAGCGCCGCCAGCAGGCTTTGCACCACCCATTGCACCTGCATCGGCACCACCCCCATCAGCCAGTGATGGAAGGCCGGGATCAGATGCCCGCCCATCTCTGTGATGAAAATCGGCAGGGTCAGAAGTGCCGCCAGCCAGAGGTCACGGCGTAACGCCGCCATCTCGCGGCTCTTCGCAGCGGGATCGGCGGCCCCCAGCGGCACCGCTGCAAAGCCCGCCCGGCTGACCACGGCGGCAAGCTGCGCGGGGTCGGCCATGCCGTCCCAAACCGTCACACTGGCACGACGAGCTGCCAGATTGGCCTGGGCCGCGATCACACCCGGTTGCGCCGCCAGCACACGCTCCACCCGGCCCGTGCAAGCGGCACAGGACATGCCCTCGACGCTCAGGGCCAGCACTGCCTGACGCGGCGGGTAGCCCGCCCGGCTCAGCGCCTCGGCCAAGAGGCGACGATTGGCCGGGGTGACAAAGCGCACCTCTGCACTTTCATCGGCCAGATTCACCCGCGCCTCGGTGACGCCCGCTTGTGCGCGCAACACCCGCTCGGCCCGTGCCACGCAACTGGCGCAGGTCATGCCCTCCAGACGGAACCGGGCAGTTTCAGGTTTCTGGTCCATGGCAGCGCTCCTTTGTCGCCGATATGGAGCTTCCAGTCACGGGAAGGTCAACCCCTTGCTTTCCCCCTTGACCTTCCGGCAGCGGGAAGCTGCAAGATGCACCAAAGACAGGAGCAAACCATGATCACCCTTTCCATCCCCGACATGAGCTGCGGCCATTGCCGCGCCTCCATCGAAGCTGCGCTGGCCCCGGTGCCCGGCATCACCGCGCTGCGCTTTGACGGCGCACGCCGTCAGGCCGAGATCGAGGGCGATGTGACAGCGCGCGATCTGGTGCAATTGCTCGACGCCATCGGTTTTCCCGCTGAGGTGGTGGGCTGAACCGCAGACCAAACGAAAGCGTTGCAAAACTGCCTAAAATTTTTGCGATCTGCGAATCTCGGATGGGATGGGGCTTGCCAGTCAACCCTTGGCGACATATTTGCAGCGAAAAGCGTCATGGCGGTGTGCGTCCGGCGCTTTCGTGCAAGCCAGTGAACCGGAGCAGACCCATGGCCCAGCAATCCTCGTCGCAACAGCCCCAGCAGCAGCAGGGCGGCGCGACCACCCCGGCCCCCCAGCAGCAGCAGGGCAGCCAGCCGATCTATCGGGATTGGGCCGCGATCTGATCCAACACCCCTTGCAAGTTTTGGGCCAGCCTCTCAGGCTGGCCTTTTGCATTTCAAATGGCCGCCATGTCTGAACCTGTCTCCTCCATCCCCAATCTCGGCCCCGCCTCCGAGGCCGCCTTTGCCCGCGCAGGCATCCGCAGCGCCGAGGAAGTGCGCGCCATGGGGGCCGATGCAGCCTATCTGGCCCTGATGCGCCATGGCACGCCACCACATTTCATCGGCTATTATGTGCTGGTGATGGGGCTGCAAGGGCGCCCGTGGAACGATTGCAAGGGCGAGGAGAAAAAGGCGCTGCGCCTGCGCTTCGATGCACTGAAGGCCGAGGCCATGGCCTCCGCCGCGCCCTCTGGCCTGCCGCGCGATCTGGAGGAGGCGCTGAACCAGATGGGCGTGCGCCCCAAATGAAAAGGCCGCCCCAAGGGGCGGCCCTCGATCCTGCGATGCGCTGAAAGATCAGCCCACCAGCTCCAGACCCGAGAAGAAGAAGGCGATTTCGCGGGCAGCCGAGGCTTCCGAATCCGACCCGTGAACCGAGTTCTCACCTTTCGATAGGGCGAATTCCTTGCGGATGGTGCCAGCGTCAGCAGCGGCCGGATCGGTCGCGCCCATCACTTCGCGGTTCTTGGCAATGGCACCTTCGCCTTCCAGAACCTGCACCACCACCGGCTCCGACGCCATGAATGCGCACAGCTCGCCATAGAACGGGCGCTCCGAATGCTCGGCATAGAAGGCACCGGCTTGCGCGGGCGACAGGTGGATGCGCTTGGAGGCGACGACGCGCAGGCCAGCCTCTTCAAATTTCGCGACGATCTTGCCGGTCAGGTTGCGCTTGGTGGCGTCGGGTTTGATGATCGACAGGGTGCGTTCGATGGCCATGGGGCTCTCCGGTGTGAAAAGGCGCGGGATTTGGCCCCCCGCGCCGGATTTGTGGCGCTGCCTTATCATGCAGCGCCGCTGTTGAAAAGGGCGTGACAGTCATCCGCACGCCCTCATTCATCTGTTCAAAAATATCCTCGGGGGGAGCGCCAAAGGCGCGTGGGGGCAGACAGCCCCCCTGCCCCGATCACATCGCCACGCGGCGCTGCTCGTCGCGGCGCGCGGTCAGTTCCTCGGCCACCAGGAAAGCCAGCTCCAGCGATTGCGACGCATTCAGGCGCGGGTCGCAAGCGGTATGGTAGCGATCCGACAGATCCTCGTCCGTCACCGCGCGCAGGCCGCCCGTGCATTCGGTCACGTCCTTGCCGGTCATCTCGAAATGCACACCGCCCGGCACCGTGCCCTCGGCCTTGTGGATGGCGAAGAACTCGCGCACTTCACGCAGCACGCTGTCGAAGGGTCGCGTCTTGTAGCCGGTCGAGGATTTGATCGTGTTGCCATGCATCGGGTCGCAAGACCAGACGACATTGGCACCCTCTTCCTGCACCGCCTTGATCAGGCGTGGCAGGTTCTCGCCCACCTTGCCCGCCCCAAAGCGCGCGATCAGCGTCAGTCGACCGGCCTCGTTTTGAGGGTTCAGCTTGGCCATCAAGACCTTGAGGTCTTCGGCGGTGGTCGAAGGGCCGCATTTCAGGCCAATCGGGTTCAGCACGCCCCGGCAGAATTCGACATGCGCGCCATCGGGCTGGCGGGTGCGGTCGCCGATCCAGATCATATGGCCAGAGCCTGCGATGTTCTGGCCGGTGATGCTGTCCACCCGACACAGCGCCTCTTCATATTCGAGCAGCAGCGCCTCATGGCTGGTGTAGAAATCCACCCGCGCCAGTTCATTGGCAGTTTCGGCCGTCACGCCCGCCGCCGCCATGAAATCCAGCGCGTCGGAAATGCGGTTCGAAAGTTCGCGGTAGCGCTCGGCCTTGTCATGCTCGGCAAAGCCCAGCGTCCAGCTATGCACCCGGTTGATATCCGCGAAACCGCCCGTGCTGAAGGCGCGCAGCAGGTTCAGGCTGGCCGCAGCCTGGGTATAGGCCTGCAACATGCGGGCCGGATCAGGCATGCGCGAGGCCATATCGGCATCAAAACCATTGATGATGTCCCCGCGGTAGGACGGGTATTCCACGCCGCCGATCACCTCGGTCGGCGCCGAACGCGGCTTGGCGAATTGCCCGGCCATCCGGCCCACCTTCACCACCGGCACCTTGGCACCATAGGTCAGCACCACGGCCATTTGCAGCATGACGCGGAAAGTGTCGCGGATATTGTCGGCGCTGAACTCGGCAAAGCTCTCGGCGCAATCGCCGCCTTGCAGCAGGAAGGCCTTGCCCTCACCCGCCAAGGCCAGTTGCTTTTTCAGGCGCCGCGCCTCACCGGCAAAAACCAGCGGAGGATATTTTGCCAATTGGGCCTCGACAGCGTTCAGCGCGGGCTGATCCGGATAATCCGGCATTTGCACCCGAGGCTTTGCGCGCCAATCCGATTTCGACCAGGCTTTGGTCATGGCAGTCCTCCGTCCGTTAGCGGTAGCGCAAGGGGTATAGGCAAAATGACGGGAAAGAGATCGGAAGAGCGTCGTGTAGGGAAAGAGTGTAGATCTCGGTGGTCG
>CALKAA010000297.1 GCA_937983495.1 uncultured Gemmobacter sp.
CTCTCCTGGAGAAACTGACCCATGTCTGACCATGCCCCGACGCCGCTCACCCTTGACGGCTTTCAGCAGTTGGCAAATGCCCTGCGGGCCGAGATCCGTCAGGTGATCGCCGGGCAGGATGCGCTGATCGACATGCTGATGATCTCGCTGTTTGCGCGCGGCCATTGCCTGCTGGAAGGCCCGCCCGGCACCGCGAAAACCCTGCTGGCGCAGTCGCTGTCACAGGTCTCCACCCTGGCCTTTGGCCGGGTGCAATTCACCCCCGATCTGATGCCCGGCGATGTGCTGGGGGTGAACCTGTTCAACTTCCAGACCAATGAATTCCGCCTGACCCGCGGCCCGATCTTCACCGATATCCTGCTGGCCGACGAGATCAACCGCGCGCCGCCCAAAACCCAATCGGCGCTGTTGCAGGCGATGAACGAGCGCGAGGTGACGATTGACGGCACCACTTACCCGCTGGGCTCCGAATTCTTCGTCATCGCCACCCAGAACCCGATCGAACAGCACGGCACCTATCCCCTGCCCGAGGCGCAGCTTGACCGCTTCCTGTTCAAGCTGCTGGTCGATTTCCCGGATCGTGACGCCGAGATCGCCATTCTCTCGCGCCCCCGCCTCGCCATCCAACTGGCGCAGGTGATGACCCGCGACCAGCTCAAGGCTGGCCATGCCCTGATCGACGCAATCCGGCTGGAGGACAGCATCACCCGCTATATCGTCGATCTGGTCCGCGCAACGCGCAGCGATGGCGAGGTGTTGCACGGGGCCTCCACCCGTGCTGCCGCAGCATTGGCCGGGGCCGTGCGCGCCCGCGCCGCGCTGGATGGCCGCGATTATGCCCTGCCTGATGATGTGCAGACCCTGTTCCTGCCGGCCATGCGCCACCGCATCGTTCTGGGCCCCAGTGCCGAGATCGAAGGCCGCACCCCCGATGATGTGCTGACCGCCATTCTCAACCGTCAGGACGCACCGCGCTGATGCGCCCCTCACGGAACATGCTGGCCGTGACGCTGGTGCTGGCGGCGGTGACCGTCGCGCTGGTGGTGCTGGAGCCCGACCAGACCGCCGTGCTGGCGCTGCCCTGGGTCGCGCTGCTGGGGCTGGCCCTGGTGGACCTCATGCTGACCGTCCCGCCGCGCGGCCTGACCGCTGCTGTGGATGTGGCCGGGAAGGGTTTCACCGGCCACACGCTGCCGCTCTCTCTCACCCTGTCAGGCGGCCGCCTGCCCGCCACGCTGGAATGGCGGCTGACCCATGGCGAGGGCCTGGGCACCGATCCCGGCCCGCCCAGCCCCCTCCCGCCGGGGGCAGAGGCAAAACTGTACATCCCGCTCTCTTTACGCGCCCGAGGTGTCCATGCGATTACCCATTTGGCCCTGCGCTACCCCTCGCGGCTAGGCCTGTTCGAGGTGATGCCGGGCTGGCCGCTGAACCTTTCGGTCACCGCCTATCCCGATGTCTCCCCGGTGCTGTCCGGTGCCATTCAGGCGCAAATGCTGCCGCTGACCGATGGGGCCCGCGCCAGCAAGCTGCGTGGCGAGGGGTCAGAGTTCCACCAACTGCGCGATTTCGCCCCCGGCATGGACCCGCGCAGCATCGACTGGAAACGCTCTGCTCGCGTCAACCGCTTGATTTCACGGGAAACTCGGGTGGAGCGGAACCACCAGATCATCCTGTGTCTCGATACCGGGCATCTGATGGGCGAGCGTCTGGGCCTGCTCACCAAGCTCGATCACGCCATGCATGCGGCCCTTGCGCTGACATGGGCGGGGGGCTTGGCGGGCGATAATGTGGGCTTTTACAGCTTCGGCCCGCGCCCGCATGCCTTCCTGCCGCCGCGCCCCGGACGCGCGGCCTTTGGCCATATACAGGGTGCCTGCGCCACTCTGCCCCAAGATGTTGATGAAACCAACCACACCCTTGGCCTCACCGTGCTGAACGGCAAGCTCAAGCGGCGCTCGCTTGTGGTGGTGTTTTCCGATTTCGTGGACAGCACATCGGCCGAATTGCTGGTGGAAAATCTGGCGGTGATGCAGCGCCAACACCTTGTTCTCTATGTCACTTTGCGTGATCCGGCGATCACCGCCCGCATGCGCCCCGCCCATGCCGGGCTGGATGAGGTGGCCGAGGCCGTCGCCGCCGCCCGCATCCTGCAAGAACGTCAGGCCGTGCTGGATCGGCTGAACCGCCTTGGCATCCTCTGCCTAGACACCGCGCCCGACCGTCTGGGGCCTGACCTGATCTCGCGCTATATCGAGATCAAGGCGAAGGAGATGATATGACCACCGCCGCGCAATCGCTTGATCATATCCGCTCTGCCCGCTTCCGTGCCGAGCGCGAGGCCGGGTGGAAACGGCTGGATGCGCTGGTTTTGTTGGCTGAAGACAAGGGCTTGCACCGTCTGGGCTATGACGAGGCGCAAGAGCTGGCCAGCCTTTACCGGCAGGCGATGAACGCGCTTTCGGTGGCGCGCGCCATCTCGATGGATCGCGCCTTGCTGTCCTATCTCGATGCGCTCTGCGCCCGCGCCTATCTGGTGGTCTATGCCCCGCAGGAAAGCCTGCGCGGGCTGTTCTCCCGGCTGATCACCCATGGCATTCCGCAGGCCGTGCGCCGCTCTGGCCCGGCGCTGTTGATCGGCTTTGTCGCGATGCTGCTGGGCATCTGGCTTGGCGCGGCGCTGTATGATCTGGACAAAAGCTGGTTTTATACCTTTGTTCCCGGTGGCTTAGCCGATGGTCGCACACCCGAGGCCAGCGTCGATTACCTGCGCTCCACCCTGTTTGACGGCGGGCCGGGCAGCCATGACGAGCTGGGCAGCTTTGCCACCTTCCTGTTTTCGCACAATACCCAGGTCGCCATTCTGACCTTCGCGCTTGGCATCTTTCTCACCCTGCCCAGTTTCGTGCTGACCTTCTATAACGGTCTGATTCTAGGGGCTTTCTGGAAGATGTTTGCCGAAAAGGGCCTCGGCTATGAGCTGACGGGCTGGCTCTCCATCCATGGCGTGACCGAGATGGCCGCGATCTGCATTGCCTGTGCGGGCGGGGCGCAACTTGGCTTGGCGGTGCTGCTGCCGGGGCAGGTGTCACGGCGTGAGGCGCTGCGCCAGCGTGGGCGCGATGCGGTCAAGCTGATGATTTTGGCCGGTTTCATGCTGATAAGCGCCGCCATTCTGGAGGGGTTCTTCCGCCAGACCGTGCAATCCACCGAGGCGCGGCTGGTGATCGGCTGGGGCATCGGGCTGGCATGGGTGCTGTGGCTGACGCTTTCGGGCCGGGAGGCGCAGGCATGAAGGCCCATACCGCAACCAACCTGCCCGCATGGGAGGCCAAGGGCCTGCTGCGCCACACCCCACCGGAAAGCGTGCCGCTGACCTTCCGGCTCTCCAGCCTCGGTGCCCGTTTTGGTGCGCAGACACTGGACATCCTGATCACCTATGGCGGCGTTCTGACCCTGATCATCGCATTGTCCTGGCTGCAAATTTTCAGTTGGACCGGTCTTGTCACCTTCTATGCGCTGATCACCTTCTTCATGCGCATTCCTTATTATATCCTGTCGGAACTGGTCTGGAACGGGCGCACCTTGGGCAAACGCATTCTGGGGGTGCGGGTCATCAGCCTGGATGGCCGCCGCCTGACGCCACATCAGATCGTGGCGCGCAACCTGATGAAAGAGGTCGAGGTTTTCCTGCCGGTGGCCACCCTGTTCGGGGCTGCCGAGATGACATGGTGGCTGGCACTGATCCTGCTGAGCTGGATGGGCGGAACCCTGCTGGTGCCAGTTTTTTCCAAGCTGAACCAACGGCTTGGCGACATGATCGCGGGCACTGTGGTGGTGGATACGCCCAAGCCGCAGCTTTTGCCCGATCTGTCCACCCAAAGTGCTGCGCGGGGCTACGAGTTCCGGGCCGAGCATCTGGGCATCTATGGCCGCTATGAGTTGCAAACGCTGGAAGCCATCCTGCGCGATCCGCCCAAAAATCCGGAAATGCGCCAACGGATCAGCGAGGTGGCGCAGACCATCCGCCGCCGCATCGGCTATGACGAGGAGGTGCAGGCAAGCCGGGAATGGGATTTCCTGTTGGAATTCTACCGGCAGCAGCGCGAGTTTCTGGAAAGCCGCACCCTGTTTGGCGACACGCGGGAAAACAAGTTCCACACCATTGCGGCCAAACCGCCGGGTCGCTGAGCGTTACAGCCGCGCCACGGCCCGCGCCACCCGCTCCAGATGGCGGGCGCGCGTGGCTGGGGTGGTCAGGTCCATGCGATAGAGCGCCAGAAAACGACGCGTCGCCAAGGGCTTGCACAACGCGCCCAAGCTGCGCAGCACCTGCCGCCGCCCGGTTGCTCCGGCCAGCCAATAGGCCATGGGTCCGGCCCCGCAGGTGGTCAAAACCAAGATCCCGCCAATATGGCGCAGGCCGGGGCGCAGGCGCGCAGTCGGGCCGTCCGGCAGATGAAAGGCGATGCCGGGTAACAGAACCCGATCCATCCAGCCTTTCAACATGGCCGGCAATCCGCCCCACCATGTCGGATGGATCACCACCAGCCGGTCACACCACAGCAGGTTGGTGGCATGATCCTCAACCCCGGCCCGATTGTCCGGCACGCTGGCATAGCGCGCCAGATCGGCTCCGCGCAAAACCGGATCAAAGCCTTCGGCGTAAAGATCGGTCAGCCGGATTTCGGCCCCTTTCCGGGCAAGCTCTGCCATCACCCGATCACGGATCGCGGCGCAGAAACTCTGCGGGTCGGGGTGGCAGTAAAGAACCAATACTTTCAAATACTTGCCCTTTTTCTACGAAAAAGGCCGGGGTTTCCCCCGGCCTTCCTGTCACGCGTCATGCGCCTCCGGATTGGCCTTGTTCCAGCGGATCGAGGACCACAGCGCTACCCCGATCAACGCCGCCCCACCAAGGCCAGTGATGACCTCGGGGATGTGGAACAGGGTTTGCACATACATGATCACCGACAGGATCAGGATGGCATAGAAGGCCCCATGTTCCAGATAGCGGTATTCGGCCAGCGTGCCGCGCTCCACCAGCATGATGGTCATCGACCGCACATACATGGCACCGATGCCCAGACCGATGGCGATCACGAACAGGTTCTGGCTGAGTGCAAAGGCCCCGATCACCCCATCGAAGGAGAAGCTGGCATCCAGCACCTCCAGATAGAGGAAGGCACCAAGACCGCCCTTGGCCGCGGCGCTGGCGGTTTCCTGCGATTTGTCCAGAAATCCGCCCAACACCTCGACCAGCAGGAAGGTCAGCAGGCCGTAAATGGCGGAATAGATGAACACATCCCGCTCTGCCCCTTCCAGCAGGCGCGAGAACAGCAGCGCCACCGAGAGCACGAAGGCAATCTCGATGCCCTTCACGCTGGCATATTGCGAAATGCGGCTCTCCAGCCAATAGAGCCAGTGGATTTCCTTGTCCTCATCCACAAAATAGCCAAGTGCCACCATCATCAGGAAGGTGCCCCCAAAGGCCGCGATGGGCAGATGCGCGTCATGCATGATCTCGGCGTAGCGCGCGGGCTCGGTCGCGGCCATCATCATGGCCGTCCAGGGCCCGACCTTGGCCGCGATGACCACGATCAGCAGCGGAAAAATGATCCGCATCCCGAAGACGGCGATGATGATGCCCCAGGTCAGGAAGCGATGCTGCCATTCCGGCGTCATCTCTTTCAGCTTGTTGGCATTCACGATGGCATTGTCGAAGGACAGGCTGATCTCCAGCACGGCCAGAACCGCACAGATGAAGAAGATCGTCAGCATGCCCGAAAAGGTGCCGGTGGTTTCCCAGCCCAGCCAGGCACCAAGCGCAAGGCCGATCACGGTGGAGATGATGGCCCATTTCAAATAGGCGAACAGCGGCTTGGGCTGCGGTGCGGCGCTCAGGCTCATCTGAAGGCTCCTGCCTTACAGGACATGATGGCACAGCAGCAGCCGGGCAACGATTGGGTCATGGTGAGTTCGATCCATCGGCGGTTTCAAGCGCGTAGTGCCGACATCGCAGAAACGCCGATTTTTCTGCCAGAGGGGCCCGGTCACCGAATGAGGCGCGGCACGAGGTCGCGACAGATCGCGCTTTACCGCTCTGATCACGGTTTTGTCAATCTTGCTGAGGGCCAGCTTGCAAGGCCCGCCCTGTCAGAGCATGGCACCCGCTGCGATCAAGGCGGCTTGTATGCGATTGCGCGCCCCCAGTTTCTGACAGACTGCGCGCACATGCATCTTCACCGTCACCTCGGAGATGTTCAGCTCGCCCGCGATTTCCTTGTTCAGCCGCCCCGCCCGAATGGCCCGCAGCACCTCGCGCTCGCGTCGGGTCAGACTGGCCAGAGGGGCGGGCAGGTCCGTGCCATGCCGTGACAGGTCCAGCCCTTCAGGCAGCCAGACATCGCCCGCAAGCACCTGCCGCAGGGCCTGCGCCAAAGCCTGGGCTGCCGTGCTTTTGGGGATGAACCCGGAAAAGCCAATCTCCAGCGCCTCTGCCACCGTGGCCGTTTTGGCCTGGCCCGAGAACAGCACGACGGGCCGCTCTTGTGCCAGGGGAATCAAGGTGGCGGAATCTGGCAAGCCGCTGCAATCGGGCAAGGCGAAATCCAGCAGGACCAGATCATAGGGGCCAGCCCCGACAAGCGCGGTGCGCGCCTCGGCCAGACTGGCGGCCGTGTCGATGACAAAGCCCTGCGCTGCCAGATGCGCAGCCACCAGATCGCGCACCAGAGCGTGATCATCCACCAGCAAAAGCCGGGTCGGTGCAGTCTCGTTCTGATGGCCCTGATCGTCTTGCTGCATATGCCGTATCCGGTTCCCGCGATCCTCTTGATCCGGGATGATAGCATCATTCCCCCGGTGCGCCACCCCGCAGGCTGGCATCTGCGGCAAGGGCCAAGGCCGCCTCTTGCCACAGGCCCGCCAATTGCGTGCCAGCATCAGGCGGGCAAGCGCCCGTTTCCGCCAGATGTGCCTCGAAACCACGCAGGGCCTGCACCAGCCGCCGCAGCCCCAGCATGGCACAGGCCCCCTGCAAGCGATGCAGCCGCTCGGGCAGATCGGCAGCAGGCCGCGTGCCCCCCGACCGGGAAGGTTCAAGCTCGGCCAGAATGGCACTCAGCTCAGCCTCCAGTCCGGCACAGGTGCGCGCCAGATGGGCAGCAGGCAGCAGGGCGCGCAACTCGTTCAGAATGGCGAGATCCAGCACCGGCTCGGGCAGCGAGGCAAGGAGGGGTCGCAAGCGAGCCAATGTCACAGGCTTGGGCAGGATCTCGGTCAACCCGCCAGCCCGAAAGCGCTCCAGTTCCTCGGGCAGGCCATGCGCCGTCAGCGCCACGATACGCGCTCTGGATGACGGCCCACCTCCGGCACGAATGGCCTGTGTGGCGGCCAGACCATCGACACGCGGCATGCTGATATCCATCAGGATCAGCGCAAAGGGCCGAGCATTGGCGGCCAGAATGGCCTCGGCCCCGTCTGCCGCCTCGGTCACGCGTTGGCCCAGATGCCGCAACATCTCGCGCAGAACCAGCCGATTGGTCGGGTTATCCTCGGCGATCAGAACCTCATGCCCGGCCATGGGCTGTTCAGGAAGCAGGTCGGTGCGCCGATCGGCCTGCGACGCTTCGGCGGTGGCCACGGGCAGCAGGATACGGAACCGACTGCCCTCGCCGGGACAGCTGGTCACCTCGATGCGCCCGCCCATGGCCTCGACCGTGCGGCGCGCAATACCAAGGCCCAGGCCTGTGCCCTCGGTATCGCGGTCATAACCGTTATCGCCACGCTCGAAGGGCTCGAAAATCGCCTCCAGCCGATCGGGTGCAATGCCGATGCCTGTATCCGCGACCTCAATGCTCAGCATCTGCTCGTCCTGCGCGGGTATGGGCTCCAACCGGGCGGAAATGCGGATCTCGCCATTGCGGGTGAATTTGGCCGCATTGCCTGCAAGGTTCAGCAAGACCCGCATCAAGGCCCGGCGTGGGGCCAGAACCCAGGCCTCTTCGCTCGGCGGCAGCGTCAGGCTGAGACGGTTGCCCGCCGCCTCGGCCAGAGGCAGAACCTGCCCCGCCATATCCGACAACAGGGTGGTCACATTCAGCGCGACCGCCTCTTCGGTCGGGGCGCGGTCGTCCAGCCGGGCCTGATCCAGCACATCGTTGATCTGCTCCAACGCCATATTCGCCGAACGCTCGGCAATTTCGAGAAATTGCAACTGCCGCGCATCGGGCCGCGTGGTGCGCAAAAGGATGTCCAGCGCCGCAATCACCCCGTTCAGCGGCGTGCGCATCTCGTGGCTCATCACCGCCAGAAAACGCTGCTTGGCCTCGGCGGCCTGAAGCGCGGCATCGCGCGCTGCCCGCAACGAGGCTTCGTGGCTGCGCCGTTCTGAAATGTCGCGCAAAAAGGCAAAGCGCACGGGCTGGCCTTGCGCGTCATCGCCCGCAGTCAAGGACAGTTCGACCGGCAGGCGTTGCCCATCCGGCCGCTGCGCTGTCAGCTCCACCCGGGGGCTGGTGGCGGCCCCACGCAACTGCATGGCCCCAAGGGCCGCGCTGCCACCCGGCACCAGCTCGCGGAAGTCTGCCGCCTTCAAGGCGGCGCGCGTCATGCCGAACAAGGCCAGAGCCGCAGGGTTGGCATCAAGGATCGTGCCATCCGGGCGCAGCACCACAACCCCGTCCAGGCTGGCGGCCAGCGTGCGCTCCAGATTGGCGCGGGCGCGCACAGCCTCGCGGCTGCGCAGACGCAGCCGGCGCGAAAGGCGCGTGGTGCCCCAGACGGTCAGAGTGAGCAAAGCAATCAGCGCAAAGCCCAGTTCGGCGCCGCGGCGAAACAGGGTCGCCAGCGTTTCACGGCCCTGAATGCCCGCCGAAACCAGCGCGGCCAGCGCATCGGTGTTGAAGGCACGCATCGGCTTGCGCAGGGCCTGTGCCTCGGCCTGTGCCTCGGCCAGCCTGCCATCGGGCAGCAGAGCGGCCCCATCCAGAAGCTCTTGCAAGCGACTCGTGCCCTGCCGTACCTCTTGCCAATGCTCGCCCTCGCGCAACGGCGCCAAAACGGCAAAGCCCGCCATGTAACGGTCCATGACCTCGACACGGCTGAGATAGATATCAAAGGCCTGACGCATCGCCACCTGCGCCTCAGCCCCATCGCCAGGCACCACACGATCCAGCGCCAGGATCAGTTTCAAGGTTTCAACCTCGGCCTGCGCCACCATCCATGTGGCATTTTCAGATTGCGCGGCGCGGGCCTCGTCCAGCCGGTTCCGCACGTTCTGGCCGATCAGAACAAGCACCACAACTCCGGCCAGAACAATCGCCAGAACAGGCCAGAGCCTGCGGCGCAACAGGCGCGACAGACGGGCCAGCCAGCGCCGCACTGCCGGGCCAAATGTCATGGTGCCAGTTCCTGCACCTGCACCAATTGCCAGACGCTGAGGGTATGCATGCGTTCGGGACTGATCGCGATCTTCTCATCATAGGGAAAGACCAGCCAAAGTGGCCCCTGATCCCGCACGTCAAAGGGCTGGCCGTTCTGGCGCGTGGCAATGATGGGCCAATCCTCTCCCAACTCCTCCAGCCCCATCTCGACCTCGTAGTCATTCAGCGCCTTCAACAGGATACGGCCTTTGGTGATCCCGGCTGCCGCCAGAACATCGTGCAAGCGCGGCCCACGAAAGGCGATACGCCCCTCTGTCCAGATGGTTGTGGTGTCAAAGCTGACCTGTGGCAGCGCCTCAAGCGCCGCCCGGTCCAGCGCGAGGCCGGGGCCATCCAGCGGCACCACATGGAGAAGGGTCTGCGCTGATGTGTCAGCCTGAAGCGGAGTGCCTCTGAAGGCCAACAAACCGCAAAAGCCGGTCAAGATCGTCCTTCTTTGCCACACCATGCGCTTGTCCCGCAGTATCACATACACTCTTATGGTGCGTATCGCCTGATATTGAGCCGGTAAAGCTGTCTTTAGGTGGGCTTTTTGTCGTGGCGCGGCCAGAGGGGTGCATTCACGTCAGGCGCGACAGAAGTGCCATCAAGGTGAGCCGTTCCGAAGGCGTCAGGGGGGCCAGGCCCTCCTCCATTGCTTTGACGGCCGGGGCATAGGTGCGCCCCACCAGCGCGCGCCCCTCGGGTGTGATGTCTACCGTCAGGCGGCGCTTGTCGTCCGGGTCGGCATGGCGTGCAACAAGACCAAGGGTCTCCAGCCGCCCAACCACGCCCTTGACCGTGGCCGCATCCATCGAGGCCACACGCCCCAGATGGTTCTGGCTCATGGCCCCCTGCTGATCCAGTCGAACCAGCGCCGCAAACTGCATTGTGGTCAAGCCAGGGATCAGCCGCGCGAAAATGGCCTGATACCGCTGCACCGCGCGGCGCAACTGATAGCCATATTGGTCTTCCAGAAGATAGAGGTCGCGCTGTTCCATAGGGCAAGGGCGTAGCGACCGCCTTGCCATGTGGCAAGGCACCTGATGCAGCGAAACTGATTTTCCCCCTTGCCGATGTGGCACATCAGATACATAAGTCATTGCAAACACTATAAAATTTGTTTGCATACATACAGTTTCGCGGATCAGACGCAAAGGATGCCGCCCATGACCCTTCTTTCCCGCCGCTCGGTTCTGGCCGGTCTTGCTGCCGGTTCTGCCCTGTCGCTGGCTCCGATGCGCTTCGCCTCGGCGCAAAGCGCCGCGCCGATCAAGCTGGGCTTTCAGGTCCATCGCACCGGAATCGGTGCCAGCTATGGCCGCTGGTATGAGCGTGTCGCCAATGCTGCCGCCACCCGGATGAACGACATGGGCGGGATCAATGGCCGCCCTGTGGAACTGGTGTTCGAGGATGACGGCACCGATCCCAAACGCGGTGCCGAAGTCGTGGACAAGCTGGTCAGCCAGCATGGCGTGGACCTGATCTTCGGCTCGCTGTTCTCGCATGTCGTCATCGGATCGGCCCCCCGCGCGGGCGAGCTGAAAGTGCCCTATCTGCCCTGCTCCGAAGGCTATCACGTCGCCTCGGGCATGCTGAACCGTTGGTGCCTGCAACCGGGCATCTCGGACGTGCGGTCGCAAGTCACGGCGATGGCACCCTGGGTCATGCAGAACCTGGGCAAGAAGGTTACGATGGTGTTCCCCGATTACGCCTTTGGCCACGATCACCGCGATTATTTCAGCGAGGCCGTCGCCGCGCAGGGCGGCGAGGTGATCGCCAAGATCGGCATTCCGCCCACCGAGACCAGCTTCACCCGCTATTTCCCACAAATCCCTGCGGAAACCGAGGTGCTCTATCACGTCATGGTCGGGCCTTCCGTGCTGACCTTTGTCAAGGAACTGGGCGAGTTTTACGGTGCGGGCAGCGGCCCGCAGATTTTCGGCTTCATCGACAGCCTCGAAGGTGTCGATCTGGCCTCACCGGGGCTGGAATTCCTGGAAGGCAGCCATTTCTGGGAAGGCCATTGCCGCCACAAACAACCCGATGCCCCGGCATGGGAGGCCGACTATCGCGCGGCTGTGGGCGTGGATGACAATGGCGCCTCGCTGGCTGACCCCAAGGATGTGGCCACCTATGCCCATATGTTCTCGGTCTGGGAAACGCTTTCGACAATCAAGAAGGGCATGGAGGCTGCGGGCTATCAATCCACCGCCGACCGGCAGAAATTCGTCGAGGCGGTCGAAGCGATGACCAGCTTTGACGCCGGACTGGATCATGTGCAGGGTGCCAAGGTCTTCAATGGCAAGACTCACCAGGTGTTCAGCACCCAGTTCATTTCCAAGGTGGAGGCGGGCAAACTGACGCGTGTGCATACCACCAGCATTGAGGAAAGCCTTTATCCCGATGCCGTGGATTACACCGCGCAGTCGTTCTGACAGTGGTGTTCAGATAAGTGCAGACAATGGGGCGCGCCGGGTTGCGCGCCCCTGCTTGAAAGGACGCGCATGGGCACCGGATCGCTTTTGATGCTGGCCACGCTGGAAGGCACTGTGATGGCCGCCGTGCTGGCCTTGGCGGCCGTTGGCCTCAGCCTCACTTTCGGGGTGATGCGGGTGGTGAATGTCGCGCATGGCGAGTTTTTCATGCTGGGTGCCGTGCTGGCCTGGGCAGTGGCGCAGGCCATGCCCTCGGCCCCGCTGGGCTTTGTGGCAGCCCTGCTGATCGCACCCGCACTGGTGGGGGCCTTGGCATGGGTGACGGATACCGCGCTGCTCAAGCGGTTGAATTACAACCCGGATTCTACCATCGTTGCCACGATCGGCCTGTCTTACCTGATCCAGCAGGGCGCGCTTTCCTTCTTTGGCCCCGATGCACGGGCGGTAGCGGCCCCTTTTACCCTGCGCCTGCAATTTCCCGGTTTCGGCTATTCGGGCTACAAGCTGTTCGTGGTGGCAGCGGCGCTGCTGGTGCTGCTGGCGGTCTGGTGGGGGCTGACACGCAGCCGCGCCGGGCTGGTGATGCGTGCCACGCAGGTCGATCGCAACACAGCGCGCGCCTTTGGCATCAATGTGGATCGGGTTTATGCAGGCACCTTCGCGCTAGGGGCGGCGCTGGCGGCACTGGCGGCTGTGCTGCTCGCTCCGATTTCGCAAGCGCATTACCTGATGGGGCATGACCCGCTGCTTTTGTCTTTCATCGTGGTCATCATCGGCGGATTGGGCAGCCTGCGCGGCACGCTGCTGGCGGCGCTGGTGATCGGGCTGGCCGATGGCATTCTGTCGATGCTTTACCCGCCCACCCTAGCCAAAATCCTTGCCACGCTGGCTGTCGCCATGGTGCTGGTCTTCCGCCCGCAGGGCCTGTTCGGAGACCGGACATGAAGGCGCTTGGACTACATCTGGGCGTTCTGCTCACGCTCGCTCTGGCCGGGCTGCTGTTGCCTGACTATCATCAGGGTATGCTGACACGGGTGCTGGTGATGGCGGTTTTCGCCACCGGCTACAACCTCGCCTTCGGTTATACCGGGCTGCTGAGCCTAGGCCATGCGCTGCATTTCAGCGCAGGCATGATGGCGGCCGGGCTGGCAATGCGTGACGGCATGGCCCCCGAAGCGGCCTTGCCGCTTGGCGCGCTGGCGGGCACGGTTTCGGCGGCGCTGACCGGAATACTGGCGCTGCGCACAAAAGGCGTCAGCTTCATGATCGTGACGCTGATGTTCGCGCAAGCCTTTTACCTGACTTTACTGTATTTCGGAGCCTTCACAGGCGGGGACGAGGGCTTTCCACTGCCCGGTTCCGCCCGACAGATGTTCGGGTTGGACCTGACGCAGCCCGGCCCGCGCTTCACCGTGGCGCTGCTGCTGTTTGGCATCGCCTTGCTGGTGCAAGCGGCCCTGGTACGCGGACGCTTTGGCCGCAGCATGGTGGCGATACGGGAAAACGAGGAACGCTCGCGCATGCTGGGCTATAATCCGTTTACCATCAAGCTCACGGCGTTAACCCTTTCTGGGCTTTATGCCGGAGTGGCGGGGGCGGCCTATGGCCTGCTGTTCGGCTATGTTGGTGCCGGGTTTGGCACCACGCAATATTCCATCCTGCCGATGCTCTATGTGCTGCTGGGGGGTGCGGGCACGACCTTGGGGCCGCTGCTGGGGGCGGGGCTGATGGCCTGGCTGATTGACGCAGCCTCCAGCCTGACCGAGGCCTCGCTGGCCATCATCGGCGCTGTATTGATCGCACTGGTGGTCTTTGCGCCCAAGGGCATTCTGGGCACGATCCGGGAAAGGGGGGCAAAATGGCTGCCGTGATCTTGCAGGCCACCGGCCTCAGCCGCGCCTTTGGTGGTTTGCGCGCGGTGGAGGCTGTGGACCTCAACCTGACCGCTGGCGAAATACATGCGCTGATCGGCCCGAATGGTGCGGGCAAGACAACGCTTGTCAGCCTTCTTTCCGGGCGGCTGTCGCCCGATGCCGGGCGCATCATCTTTGCAGGCGAAGACATCACCCGCCTGCCCGCCCATACCCGAGTCGCACGCGGCATCGCCTATACGTTTCAGATCACCTCGATCTATGGCGGGCTTTCCGTCTTTGACAATCTGGCGCTGGCTGTGCAGCGCCACCGTCCGCGTGATCTGCGCCAAGCGGTTCAGGCGGCGGCAGATCGAGTGGGCCTGGGCAGCTATCTGCAAGCAGAAGCAGGGCTGCTGTCTTATGGTCATCAGCGCCTGTTGGAGTTGGGCATGGGGCTGGCGCTGCACCCCCGCCTGCTGATCCTCGACGAGCCGACGCAGGGCCTCGCGGCAGGAGAGATTGGCGATTTCATCAACCTGATCCGTGGCTTGCAAGGCACCACCATCTTGCTGATCGAGCATAATATGGAGGTGGTCATGGCCCTGGCGCAACGGATCACCGTATTGAACATGGGGCAGGTGCTGGCCGCGGGCACCCCTGCGGAAATCCGCGCCAATGCCGCCGTGCAAGCCGCTTATCTGGGGGTTGAACATGTTGCAGATTGAGGGGCTGACCGCCGGATATGGCGCTGTCACCGTGCTGCGTGAGGTGAACCTGATCGCGGAACCGGGGCGGGTCACCTGCGTGATGGGCCGCAACGGCGCAGGGAAGACCACCCTTCTGCGCAGCATCATGGGGCAGACAACCCGCCTTTCGGGCGGCATTTTCCTGAACCGGACCCCGCTGCACAACCTGCCTGCGCATGAGGTTCCGGGCCATGGGATTGGCTATGTGCCGCAGGGCCGCCGCCTGTTCGGGCCGCTGACCGTCGCCGAAAACCTGCAAATCGGTCTGATGACGCGCAGCAAATCCGCCGCAACCTTGGAGCGCGTGCTGACCCTGTTCCCCCGCCTGCGCGAACGGCTGAATCAGCAAGCCGGAACGCTTTCGGGAGGTGAACAGCAAATGCTGGCGCTGGCCCGTGCGCTGTGCCTGGAACCTTCGGTGCTGCTGCTCGACGAGCCGACCGAGGGGCTGCAACCTTCGATGATCCAGTTGATCCGCGACAGTGTGACGAGCCTGAAAGCCGAAGGCGTGGCGATCATTCTGGTCGAGCAGCGGGTCGAGGCGGTTCTGTCGATTGCCGATACAATCGCGTTCATGGCGCAGGGGCAAATCGTGGAAACGCTGCCCGCCCAAGGCATTGGCCCCGAGCCTTTCCAACGGCATATCGGAATATAAACGGGCGATCACATTCAACGTGAACGCCCGTTCTGTTAACGCAGATTAATCGCGCAGCAATTCATTGATCGAGGTTTTGGAGCGGGTTTGCGCATCCACTTTTTTCACGATCACCGCGCAATACAGGTTGATCCCGTTCTTCGACGGCATCGACCCCGCCACAACAACCGACCCTGCCGGCACTTCGCCATACATCACGGCGCCGGTCTCGCGATCGACGATCTTGGTGGATTTGCCGATAAACACGCCCATGCCCAGAACCGAGCCTTCGCGGACGATGCAGCCCTCAACCACCTCGGACCGGGCACCAATGAAACAATTGTCCTCGATGATGGTCGGGCCGGCCTGCATCGGCTCCAGCACGCCGCCAATGCCGACGCCGCCGGACAGGTGCACATTCTTGCCGATCTGCGCGCAGGAGCCGACAGTGGCCCAGGTATCGACCATGGTGCCTTCATCGACATAGGCCCCAAGGTTCACAAAGCTGGGCATCAGCACCACGCCCTTGGCGATGAAGGCCGACTTGCGCACGATGCAATTCGGCACGGCGCGGAATCCCGCCGCGCGGAACTCGCCCTCGCCCCAGCCTGCGAACTTGCTGTCAACCTTGTCCCACCAGCTCGACCCCTGAGGGCCGCCCGATTGCAGCTCCATATCCTTCAGGCGGAAGCCCAGCAGCACGGCTTTCTTGGCCCATTGGTTCACATGCCAATCGGCGCCGCGCTTTTCCGCCACGCGCAGGCTGCCTGCGCCAAGCGCCTCCAGCGTGGCCTCGATGGCATCGCGGGTCTCGCCCTTGGTGGCCGGGGTGATGGAGTCGCGCGCTTCCCACGCGGCTTCGATGGCGGTTTCCAAGGCGGCGTTGGACATGGCGTTCCCTTCCCTATGGCGATCAATCCGGCAAAGCTATAGACGTGGCGAAAGGCCCGCGCAACGCCGACAGGAGCACCGATGACCGACGAGACCCGCAGCCACCCGTTCCGCGACAGTGTGCAGGATGTGGCCGCCACCCATCGCATCCCCGATACGCCGCAAACCCGCGCGCCCGCCTATCGGCTGGCCTTCACCGACACCGATTTCCTGATGCGCGAGGAATTGCGCCCGGTGCGGTTGCAGTTGGAATTGCTGAAACCCCAGATGATTCTGGATGAGCGCAGCATCAGATCCACCATCGTGCTGTTTGGCGGGGCGCGTATCCCCCGGCCCGAGCAGGCAGAAACGGCCCGCACGCCCATGTTGGGCGAGTTGTCCAAATACTATGAGGAGGCCCGCCGCTTCGCCCGGATGATGACCGAGCGCAGCCTGGAAAGCTATGGCCGCGAGGATGTGATCGTGACAGGCGGCGGCCCCGGCGTGATGGAGGCCGGGAACCTTGGCGCGCATGAGGCGGGCGGGCAGTCCATTGGCCTGAACATCGTGCTGCCGCATGAGCAGGCCCCGAACGCCTATGTTACGCCTGACCTGTCGTTCAACTTTCACTACTTTGCCATTCGGAAGATGCATTTCCTGATGCGCGCCAAAGCGATCTGCATCTTTCCCGGCGGCTTTGGCACGTTGGACGAAATGTTTGAAAGCCTGACCCTGATTCAGACCAAACGAATGAAACCAGTGCCGTTCCTGCTGTTTGGCCGCAGCTTCTGGGAGCGGGTGCTGAACTGGGAGGTGCTGGCCGAGGCAGGCACGATCAGCCCGGAAGACCTTGATCTGTTTCAATATGTTGAAACCGCCGAAGAGGCGATGGCGGCGATTGACGGATTCGCTCAGCCCTGCGTGTGAAGAGTTTCGCGCTGCCAGTCCGGCGCGAACTCCACCTCTGACACCCCGGCAAAGCGGGCGAGGCGGGCCAGCTCCGCCTCCAGCTTGGCCCGGCGGGCGGCGGTCAGGCGCAGGCTTGCCTCGGGCCAGAAGGCGCGCACCCGCAGCCTGTCTGCATCGCGAAAGGCCTTGATGTCGATGCGGCCGATCAGACGGTCGCCCTCCAGCACCGGAAAGACGTAATAGCCGTATTTACGCTGCGCTTCCGGCACGAAAACCTCGATCCGGTAGTGAAATCCGAACAGGCGTTCGGCGCGTTTGCGGTCGCGCAGCGCCGGATCGAAGGGTGAGAGGATGCGCAGGCGCGGGGTGACTTGCGGCTGTTCGCCAAGGGTCTCGGGGCGGCACAGATGCTTGCGCAGGGCACCATCAGCCCCGGCCACCATGACCTCCAGCACCTCGCCCCGGCGCAGCGCGGCATCAGCCCAGGCCCGCGCCTCCTCGGGTGTGACCCCAGCCCAATAGGCGGCAATCTCGCCCGGCGTGGCAAAGCCCAGCCGATCCAGCGCCGCCGCGCAGAGCGTATCGCGGCTTTCTTCCTCCGAAGGCGCGGCCAGCCGGAACGGTTCCGGAATCACCCGCTCGGTCAGGTCATAGACCTTGCGGAACCCCTCGCGCCGGGTGACCGACAGAGCACCCGCCCGCCACAGAAACTCCAGCGCGGCCTTGGAGGGGTGCCAATCCCACCAGCCACCCTTGCCGCGCGCCTCGCCCTCACCCACCTCGGCCGAAGTCACCGGGCCATGATCGGCAACCCGTTGCAAAACCTCGTCAAACTTGGTGTGAAACCCATCGCGCTGCCAGCCGGTCCAACGCTCTACCAGCCGCGCACGATCACGGGCGAAGCGGTGGCGCCAATGCGGAAACAGGGTCATGGGCAGAATGGAAGCGTCATGCGTCCAATGCTCCCACAACGCGCGCTGCGCGAGCAGACGATCCAAGGCCTGCGGCTGATAGCTTTGCCGGCGGGCCAGCAGAATCATCTGATGCGCCCGCGCCACGGTGTTGATGCTGTCCACCTGCACAAAGCCGATCCGGTCGATCAGCGCCGCAAGATCAGCCCCTTTGGCCGGGCCGGAAGGTGCCTCGGCCAAAGCATGACGACCCAGAAAAATGGCGCGGGCTTGCGGGTTGGAAAGTGACGGATTTGACATTTCAACATGCTAGCAGCCGATTGCAGGCACGCAATCCCCCGCGTCTCAGCAGAAAGCACGCCCGCCTGCGGAGGCTCACCCAAAGGACAAGACCGCTAAATGCGCCAAAGTTCTGCCACAAGCCCAAGGCAAATTCGCGCATGGGTTGATAAGAGGTATCATATGAAACGAATTGGCAAACTCTCTTTGCTGGCAATGCTGGCATTGACTGCGGGTCAAAGCCATGGGCAAACGCCAGAGGCCAAAGCAGATTTGGCACTGTTGGAGACACGCGCAGCCGCTGATGCAGACATGGCAGCCATCTGGTCGCAACTGCGCGCTCAAGTTGGGGCCGGCACTGACCATAATGTCACGCAGCTCTTGGACATGTTCAGCGGCATTCGGCAAAATCGAGCAAGCAGCCTGCCATTGAACTATAGAGTACGGGCGCAGGTACAAACCGCTAACATCCGCGCACAGAACGTGGCAGCGATTTTGCGCAGCGACCTGAACGGCGACTGGCAGGTCAGCCGGGAGGAGTTGGTTGCATCATTAGGCCAGACCAATCGTGACGGAGGCGAAGCAGCAACGGCCTTTGTGCTCGGGGATGCAGATCAGGACGGCACCTTGAGCACAGACGAGATTAAAGCGGCGATCGAAGCGATGCTTGGCACGGCATCGCGTCAACATGGCCTGCCAAACGGTCAGCGCCTGTTCGATCTGGATGATGACGGCATTCTGACCCAATCGGAATATGACCGGGTGCTTGCGGCCCTGAAAAGCTGAGGGACACGGCGGGGCTTACAGCCCCGCCTCTGCCGCAATCTTAGCCCGACTTTTGCGCGCGCGTTCGGTGGCGGATTTCAACTGCCCACAGGCCGCCATGATATCCTCGCCACGCGGGGTCCGGATGGGCGAGGCGTAACCGGCCTTGTAGATGATATCGGCAAAGGCCTCGATCCGTTCCCAATCCGAGCGCTGATAGGGCGCGCCGGGCCATTCGTTGAAGGGGATCAGGTTGATCTTGGCCGGGATGCCTTGAATGAGCTTCACCAGCCGCTTGGCGTCGGCGTCGCTGTCATTCACGTCTTTCAGCATCACATATTCAAAGGTGATGCGCTCGCTGTTGGACAGGCGCGGATAGTCGCGCAGCGTCTCCAGCAGGGTGGCGATGTTCCATTTCTTGTTCACCGGCACCAGACGGTCGCGCACCTCATCTGTGGTAGCATGGAAGGAAATGGCCAGCAGACAGCCGATTTCCTCGGCGGTTTTGGCGATTTCCGGCACGATGCCAGAGGTGGACAGCGTGATGCGCCGGCGCGAAAGGCTGATGCCCTCGCCATCCATCACCACCTTCATGGCATCGCGGACATTCTCGAAATTATACAGCGGCTCGCCCATGCCCATCAGCACCACATTGCTGATCAGGCGAGTTTCATCCTTGGGTGTGCCCGGCACTGGCCATTCGCCCAGATCATCGCGGGCCAGCATCACCTGCCCCACGATCTCGGCTGCGGTCAGATTGCGCACCAGCTTTTGCGTGCCGGTATGGCAGAAAGAACAGGTCAGCGTGCAGCCAACCTGGCTGCTGATGCACAGCGTCCCGCGCGTTTCCTCAGGGATATAGACGGCCTCAACCTCATGCCCACCCGCGATGCGCAGCAGATATTTGCGGGTGCCGTCGGCGCTGATCTGGCGGGTGGCCACCTCGGGCACCTCGACCACGAAATTTTCGGCCAGCAGGGCGCGGTAATCCTTGGCCAGATTGGTCATCTGCGCGAAATCGCGCACGCCCCAGTGATAGATCCATTGCCAGACCTGACCGACCCGCATCTTGGCCTGCTTCTCTGGAGTGCCCGCCGCAATCAGCGCCCCGCGCAATTGGTCGCGCGTCAGCCCGACAAGGTTCGGCTTGCCGCCCTCGGGCAGCTTGCGCGGGATCGTCAGCACGTCCTGCGTGATGGGTGCCTGCGGGGTCGGGGTCGGGGCGGTCATGGCGAGGGCATCCCTGCGGTTTGGGCGGGTAAACAGCGTTTCTACAGGAAAATGCCGCGCTTGCCAAATGGCGAGCGCGGCATTGGATAACAGCGGCCTGCGCGGCTTATTTGCAGCGCTTGCTGGCGTCGTCGATGGCGGCGGTCACACCGCGCAGCGACAGCGTGTCCTTGGTCTGGGTGCCACGCCCAGAAACGCCGATCACAGTCGCGGTCGAGCCCTTCTTGAGCGCCGCGATGATCTGGGCATCCTGTTCGCCACCCGTGGTCCAGGCAAATTCGCCATCGGTGAACAGGTCATGCACCGTGCCGTCAATATCCAGCTTCACAGTGCTGTCCTTGGCGAAAGGATAGCCGCCGGTATAGCTGACCTCACCTTTCGAGCCACCGGCGCGATAGGTGACAAACAGCAAGATCTCGCTGCGGCTGGCATTCACGGGCTTGCCATCGCGCGTGGCTTCCGAAGATTTCGGGGCGGTCACAGCCCAGCATTCTTTCGGTGTGCCAGCCGGCGGCTCGGTAAACACCGACCAATCCGTCATCACGGCGACCTGATTGGTCGATTCCTGCGCATAAGCGCCGGTCGCAGCGATCAGCGCCAGCGTGGCCCCGCCAAGGGTGCGAGCGATCAAGGAGTTCATGCCTCAGCCTCCAGCCGAAAGTGCCTCTGCCAGCCCCGCGCCCCACCGCTTGCCGCGGCTTTTCGGTGGCGGGGCAAATTTCAACCCGATAAACCTTCATATCAGGAAAATGGCAAGCCGCGAAAGGCCGATAGGCAGGGAATCGCGCAACTGTTATGGGGGACAGGCGATGACAGCGGTTGCAATGGTCGAGCTGTGGCGCGGCGGCATGCTGGAAAGCACACATCTTGGGCATGCGGTGATCTGCGACGGCAGCGGCCAGATTGTCGAGGCCTGGGGCAATCCTGGGCGTGTGATCTTCCCGCGCTCCTCCTGCAAGATGTTGCAGGCCTTGCCGCTGGTGGAAAGCGGAGCGGCCGATGCTGCGGGGCTGACCGGGGCGCAACTGGCGTTGTCTTGTGCCAGCCATCAGGGTGCCGCGCTGCATGTGAATGCTGTGCGCGACTGGCTGGGCGCGCTTGGCTTGGGCGAGGCCGATCTGCGCTGCGGCAGCCATGAGCCCTATGACAAGACCGAGCGCAACCGCCTCATCAAGACCGATGACAGCCCGTGCCAGTTTCACAACAACTGCTCGGGCAAACATGCCGGGATGCTGACCTATACTCGCCATATCGGAGCGGGGCCGGACTATGTTGATCCCGCCCACCCATTGCAGCGTGCCATTCTGGAAGCGTTCGAGGCCACCACCGGTGAGGTTTCTCCCGGCTTTGGCATCGACGGATGCTCTGCCCCCAACTTTGCCTGCACAGTCGAAGGGCTGGCCCGCGCCATGGCTTTCTTTGCTGCCGCCCCCGCAGACGGCACCGCCCGCGAGCGCGCAGCACATCGGCTGACCCGTGCCATGGCCAGCTTTCCCGAATTTGTCGCAGGCGAGGGCCGCGCCTGCACCATCCTGATGCGGGAAATGGGAGGGCGTGTGGCGATCAAGACCGGGGCCGAAGCGGTGTTCATCGCCATCATTCCCGAAAAGCAACTGGGCATCGCGCTGAAGATCGAGGATGGCAATTCCCGCGCTTCCGAGGCCGTCATTGCCGCGCTGTTGCAGCGGTGCGGCGTGCTGTCGCCCGAGGCGGCGGCACGATATACCTGTGCGCCACAACGCAATTGCCGGGGGCTTGTCACCGGCCATGTGCAGTTGGCACCGGGTTTCCCGCACTGACCCGCCAAACAGCAAAGGCCCCCGCCTTTGCAGGGGCGAGGGCCAAGCCGACAGCAAGCACCCGGTGAAACAGGCTGGGTGGGGGCAATCGTCCGTCCCACCGGGCTTTGTCACTTGCTACAGCTTCGGTATCGCAAGTTGACGTGGCGGAAATGCGGGCCTCGCGCGGTCATTCAGCGGAATTTTCGGGGCGAATCCAAGGCGCACCGCAAATGTTGATTTGTTAACCGGGGAATGGCAGCATTGTGACATGAGCATGATGCCGCCCGTTCCGCCGCAGCCTATCCCCTTCGCCGCCCGCGACGAGGTGGTCAGCTTTGACCGGCACGAGCTTGGGGCCATCCTCTCGGTCTATGGCCGCATGGTGGCGGCGGGCGAGTGGCGCGATTACGGCTTTGCTGCCATGCGCGATGTGGCGGTGTTCTCGATCTTCCGCCGCACGGCAGAGGTGCCACTCTATCGCATAGAAAAGCGCCCCAAGCTGCGTGCCAGACAGGGGGCCTATGCCGTGCTGGGCGAGGGCGGGCAGGTCTTGCGGCGCGGGCATGATCTGGCGGCGGTGCTGCGCTTCTTTGACCGCAAGCTGATCAAACCGATCGAGTGATCCGCCGCCGCGCCGTCACTGGCCCGTCGCCTGACGCCTCGATCCGGGCAATCGCGGTCGGGATCTCCTCCTCCACCACCGCCATGAATGCCCCGGTGGCGTGGATCATCCGGCTCTCCGACAGGGCGATGGCGACATGGCCCTTCCAGAACAGCAGGTCATTGCGCTGCACCGCCGCGCCCTTGGGGATCGCTTCACCGCAAGCCGCCTGAAGATCACTATCCCCCGGCAGGTCGATGCCACAGGCGTGAAACGCGATCTGCGCCAGCCCCGAACAGTCGATCCCGGCACTGGAATTGCCCCCCCACAGGTAAGGCGTGTGCAAGAACATCTGCGCCACCGTCGCCTGGTCGTCATGATGCGCGCCCAGCGGTTTCAGATGCGCCAAAGGCACAAAGCCCTGCGGTGTCTCGGCCCAAGACCCCTGCGCCCCGGTCACCCGCAGCCGCGCGCCCATGCTCAGCGCCGCGCGGTCGCGATGCTGCACCTTTGGGCCCTCGTAAAGATGCGTGCTGGGGGTGGAGACCCAATGCGTCGCCGCCTCGGCCTCCGCCAGCTCCGCCTCGCGCAGATAACCGCAATAGCCATCCTTGGCCGCTTGCACAAAGGCCCAGCCCGCGTGGCGGTCGATCACCACCACCGCCTCGCCCCAGATCACCTGCCGATCACGGGCACCCTCCGGCACCTTCAGCAGATCAGCCACCGGCACCGCCACGCGCGCCGGCTCGCCCACCACAAAACGCGGCGCATCCACCTGACCGCGCAAGCTGTCCAGTGCGGCGCGGGCATTGGCAGGGGTCAGACGCCGATCCATCTTACAGCCCCAGCATGGCGGGCAGGCCCAACAGCAGCGCCCGCGCGCCCTGCCCCACGCCCCCCTTGGGCCGCGCCGGGGCATCGCTCGGCGTATGACCGTAAATGTCGAAATGCATATAGCGCGGATGATCGGCAAAACGGCGCAGGAACAAGGCCGCCGTGATCGACCCGGCAAAGCCAAAGCCCGGCGCATTGTCCAGATCGGCAATTCCCGGCTCGATGACACTTTCATAGGCATCATGGAAAGGCAGCCGCCAGACAGGATCAGCCCCCGCCACCGCGCCCGCCTCCAATGCCGCCGCCAGTTCGGGAACATCAGTGTAATAGGGCGCGAGATCAGGCCCCACCGCCACCCGCGCCGCGCCGGTCAGTGTTGCCATGGAGATCAGCAAGTCCGGATTTTCCTCGGCCGCCCAGGCCAGCGCATCGCCCAAGACCAGCCGCCCCTCGGCATCGGTGTCATTCACTTCCACCGTCAGGCCCTTGCGCGAGCGCAGAATGTCCTTCGGCCGCATCGCCCGCCCCGAAACGCTGTTTTCCACCGCCGGCACGATGACGCGCAGCCGAATCGGCAGGTTCACCTGCATGATCATCTGCGCCAGCCCCATCACTGTGGCCGCGCCGCCCATATCCTTTTTCATCAACTGCATGCCAGAAGACGGCTTGAGGTTCAGCCCGCCCGTGTCAAAGCAAACGCCCTTGCCAACCAGCGTGACACTCGGCCCCCGGTCGCCCCATTGCATCGACATGATCCGCGGTGCCCGATCAGAGCCCTTGCCGACGGCATGCACCATGGGGAAATCGCGTTCCAGATCGGTGCCCTGCACCACCTGCGTTGCGGCCCCGAAACGGTCGGCCAGCGCGAGAAAGGCCTCCTGCAACTCCTCCGGTCCCATATCGGCCGCCGGGGTATTGATCAGATCGCGCGTCAGCCATTCGCCCGCGGCCATGGCCCCGACGCTCAAAGGGCAAGCCCCGGCAGGGCATTTCACCTGCGGCAGGCTGCGCGAAGCGGGTTTGTAATGGTCAAAACGATATTGCGCCAGTTGCCAGCCAAGCGCCGCCTCGGTCGCCAATTCGCGGGGCAAACCTTCAAAATGCCAATCCCCGGCAGGCAGAACCGCCACCGCCTTGGCCAGACCAAAGCGCTGCCGCCGCCGCGCCGCAGCGGTGCCCAGCCCGATCACGGCACCCGCGACCCCCTCGCCGGGGATCAACGCCACCTCGCCCCAGCCCGCCTTGAACCCCGCATCCCGAAGCCAGGCTGCCACCGACGCAGGCTGCGCCTCCAGCCAGGTGCCCAACCCTTCGGGGCTGACAACGTGCAAGGGACGCGAGGGCGCTTGCGGATCGGCAAAGGCGGGGGTCATGTTCGTGGCTCCTTCCGGTTCGGCCCGAGCCTAGCCCATCCGGTGCCACCTGCAAGTCAGCTTGATTCGATCATGGCCCGATCCACCACCAATGATCTTTCCGCCACACGCATGAGCCGCGCCCAGACCGCCGAAAAGGCCGTGGTATCCGCCTGATCGAGACAATGCCGCAAATCCCCCGCGACCTGGGCGAGGCTCAGCATGCCCAATTGTTCCGACATGCGCTGCAAGCGGCGCAATTGCCGTGACAGATCCTGCAACTCATGCGCCCGCACCTGCGCCGCAAGGCCCGACATGGTCAGCGCCAATTCCCCCAAAGCGCGCGTCACCACCTGTTCCGCCTGCACTGTGCCCAGATCCCGATACATGGCCGCGACCGGTTCGATGTTCTGGCGTAGCTGATCTGTCGGCCGCAAGACCGTGACTTTCCCCATGATTTTCACACCCGATTGAAAACACCCAAGCTCAGCTTGCACGCGCAGGCTGAACAAAAGGTTTCGATGCCCCCAAGAAACTTCTCGAATTTTCTGCAATTGCAGCATAAGGAGGCAAAAACCTGACGGAGGAAGTGATGGACGAAGCCAAGCCCCTGCCCGGTTATCTGGTTGGCCGCTACCACGGCTGGCGGGCCACGACCTATCAGGACAACAAGGCTTGGTATAAACGCCTTGCAGCCAACGGCCAGCATCCGCGCGCCATGATCATCTCCTGCTGCGATTCCCGCCAGCATGTGACCTCGATCTTCGGTGCGGATGAAGGCGAGTTCTTCATTCACCGCAACATTGCAGGCCTCGTGCCGCCCTATTGCCCTGATGGTGGCAATCACGGCACCTCGGCCACGGTGGAATATGCCGTGACTGCGCTCAAGGTCGCCCATATCATCGTGATCGGTCATTCTGCCTGTGGCGGCGTGAAGGGCTGCGACGACATGTGTTCTGGCAAGGCCCCGCAATTGCTGGAGAAATCCAGCTTTGTCGGGCGCTGGATGGATATTCTGCGCCCCGGATATGAACGTGTCAGCCATCTGCCCGATGCTGATCGCGCCGCCGCGCTGGAAAAGCAGGCCGTGCTGATCAGCCTTGAAAACCTGATGAGCTTTCCTTTCGTCCGCGAGGCCGTCGAGCAGGACATGCTGACCCTGCATGGGCTGTGGAATGACATCGGCGAAGGCGGGCTGGAGCATTACGAACCCTCGCAGCGCAGTTTCGTTTCGATCTGACCTTGAACTGCCGTGGGGGCACCCTATCTGGTCAAAAATGCCGGAGGATATGATGCCCGACATGCTTGCGCTCGCTGCGCAAAATATGCTGTCCCCTGTTATTCTTTGCTTTGTTCTGGGCCTTTTGGCCGCCGTTGCCCGATCTGATCTGACAATCCCCGAGGCCGTGGCAAAGGGCATGTCGATCTATCTTCTGTTTGCCATCGGTTTCAAAGGCGGCGTGGCTGTGGCGGCGCATGGGGTGAATCTGACGCTGGGCAAGGCCATGCTGGCCGGGATCGCGCTCTCCTTCCTGCTGCCCTTTCTGGCTTTCGCGCTGCTGCGCGCCATCACCGCCATGTCAGTGACCGATGCCGCGGCAGTTTCGGCGCATTACGGGTCGATCTCCATCGTCACCTTCGTCACCGCCACCTCGGTTCTGCAAGCACAGGACATCGCCGCCGAAGGCTACATGGTGGCCGTCGCCGCCGCGATGGAGGCCCCGGCCATCATCAGCGCACTGTGGCTGGCCAGCCGGGGCGGCGCACGCAGCGAGGGCGACGGCGATCTGTGGCGCGAGATTTTCCTCAATGGCTCTATCGTCTTGCTGGTCGGCTCCTTCCTGATCGGGGCTATCACCGGCGACAAGGGCATGGCGCGGATCGAAGCCTTTATCGTCACGCCCTTTCAGGGGGTGCTGTGCCTGTTCCTGCTGGATATGGGGCTGGTGGCCGGGCGCGGCCTTGCACAGGCCGGCAAGCTCTTGCGCGGCGGCACCCTTGCCTTTGGCATGATCATGCCTCTGCTGGGGGCGGCAACGGCCCTTTTGGCGGGGCTTGCGCTTGGCCTCTCCACCGGCGGCGTGGCGCTGTTCATGGTGCTGGGGGCCTCGGCCAGCTATATCGCTGTGCCCGCCGCCATGCGCGTCGCCTTGCCAGAGGCCAACCCGTCGCTCTCGCTCTCGCTGGCGCTTGGCATCACCTTCCCTTTCAACCTGACCCTTGGCATTCCGCTTTACATCGCGGTGGCCCAAGGTCTGACCGGAGGCTGACCCATGCAGACCCATCTGGCTAAACGCGTCGAAATCATCATCGAAGCTCCGATGGAAACCCGCCTGACCGCCGCGTTGGAAAAGGCGGGGGTCACCGGCTTTACCATCCTTCCGGTTCTGGGAGGCTCTGGCCGCTCGGGGCGCTGGAGCCGCGAAGGCCAGGTGGGCCGCGCCGGAATGGTGGCGGTGATCTGCCTCATTCGCCCGGAGCGGCTGGATGCTTTGCTGGATGCCGCTTTCGCGGTGGTGGATCGGCATATCGGCGTGGTCAGCGTGACCGACGCGCAGGTTTTGCGCGCCGAACGCTTCTAAGGTTCAGCGCAACTCCAGGCCTGCGGGCCAGCGCATTTCAACCTCCAGCCCGATGTCCTGAACAGCACCGGGTTCAAGTTCGAAATGCCAGCCCAGCAGGCCGCGCTGGCCTTCCGGGTCAATCTCATCCGGCGTTTCGGTCGCGGTATAGGTGATCTTCAGATCATCCTGCTCGGAATAGGGCACCTGATCCAGCAGATGCACCGGCCAGGCCTCGTTCGTCAGGTTCTCGATCTTCAGCACCGCCGCCTCCTTGCGCGCGGTGTCAGAGCTGAACACCCCGGCGTCGCCTTCGCTGTTGCGGGGCATGTCGCGCGTCAGACTCAGGCCTTCGATCGGGCCGAAGGGCAGTTCCAGCTTGTCGCCTGCCGCCACGGTGCCGATATCCTGCCCGCCCACCAATTGCCCGTCGCGGAACAGATACACCATGCCGGGCAGCAGCAATTCCGGCAGCGCCTCGGCCTTGGCCACCACAAAAGCCGTCGAATCGCGGCGCGGCACGGCGCGGGCCTCAACCTCCGGCGTCAGGCTCAGTTCCGATAGCGCGACCCTCAGATCCTCGACGCCCGAAGCCACAGTGACCGCCCCCGGTGCCTGATACACCGCGATGTCGCCCATCATCTGCATTTCCATCCCACGGGCTGGTGCGGCGGCGACAGGCTCCATCATCACCTCCGCCACAGCATCGGCCACAGAGGCCCCCACCATCGGCGGTTCGGGCTTCTCGGCCCGGCGCAAATCCGGCCACAGCTCGGAAGGCGCAGCCTGAGCGGCGGGTTGCGCGGTCGAAAGCGTCAGCGCCACGCCCTGCCAATCCTCGCCCGAGGACTGGCTGACCAAAGCCCCCCGGTTCAGCACCAGCTTTGGCGCAGGCTTGCGCGACAGATGCGCGTCGTAAACCGGCTGCCAACGCGCCTCACTGACGTAATGACGCAGGGTGATTTCAGCCTTGCCGGCCTGCCGCTGTTCCAAATCGACCGAAAGCAAGGCCTTGTCGGCCTGCGCCGCGCGCCGGGCCTCCTCGGCGGCGCGGGCCTGATCGAGTTTTGCGCTGGCCTTGTCCAAAGCGCGTTCCAGTGCCGGACGCCCGGCGCGCAGTTCCAGCGCTGCCTGTTCGGCGGCCAGCACCTCGGCCCCGATCATTTGCGCCATGGCGGCCAGATCGGCGGGGGCTTGCGTTGTCACCTCGGCCTCCGAGCGGCGCAGGAAATCGCCCCGCGCCGTGATCGCCCCGATCTGGGCATCCAGCCGTGCCAACTCCAACTCGGCCGCATCCCGCGCCGCTTCTGCCGCGCTCACCGCCGCTTCCAGCTCGGGGAAGGGCACCTCGGCACCCGGTGCCATTCCGGCCTGTTGCAGCACAAAGGCCCCCAGGCTGGTGGTCTCGGCGTTCAGCCGGATCAGCCCCGGATCAATGCCCTGCGGCAGATCGCCAATCCGAAGCTGATGGCTGCCCGCAGGCAGATCAAGGCTGACCACCCGCGTCACCTCGGCCCCTTGCGGGTAAAGCGTCACCGCGGTGATGCGGCTGGTGGCGGTGAAACTCTCGGCCCGCGCCCCCAGCGGCAACGCGGCAAGAGCAAAGGCGAACAGGCAATGGCGCATGAAATCCCCCAGTGGCAATCGCCCGCAGGATGCGTCAGCCCTCGTCGCCCGGCAAGCCCTCACCCCAAGCCGCGCCCTGCATTTCGCGCAAGCGGCTGGCGGTGCGCTCAAACTCAAACGCCCCGGTGCCCTCGATATACAGCCGCTCCGGCACATCGGCGGCAGAGCAGATCAGCCGCACCTTCGCCTCATACAGCGCATCAATCAGCGTCACAAAGCGCTTGGCCTCGTTGTAATTGCTGGCCGAAAGCTGCGGAATATCCTCCAGGATCAGCACCCGCACCGCCTGCGCAATGGCCAGATAATCTGCTGCGCCCAATGGCCGGGCGCATAGCTCCCAGAATGTGCAACGCGCCACCCCATTGGCAAAGCGCGGCAGCTCCACCTTGCGACCATTCACCTCCAGCACCAGCACCTCGCCCGCGCTGCCCCCCGAAAGATCATGCCAGATCGCGCTGATCGCCGCCCCACTTTGCCCCGCCGGATGAAAGTAAACCTGCGCGCCCTGCAAGCGGTGCTGCCGGTAATCATTCGGGCTTTCCAGCTGATGCACCACAAAGGTTTCGCGGATATGCGCGATAAAAGGCAGGAACAGCGCGCGGTTGAGGCCGTTTTTATACAGGTCTTCCGGCACCCTGTTCGAAGTGGTGACAATCACCACCCCCGCCTCTTGCAGCATGGTGAACAGCCGCCCCACGATCATCGCATCCGTGATGTCGGTGATCTGAATCTCGTCAAAGGCCAGCAGCCGCACATCCTTGGCCACCGCCTCGGCCACGGGTTTCAGCGCATCCTCCACGCCCTTTTGCCGGGCGGCATGCATGCCCTTGTGGATCTCCTGCATGAAGGCGTGGAAATGCACGCGGCGCTTGGCCGTGATCGCCAGATGCTCGACAAACAGGTCCATCACCATGGATTTGCCACGCCCGACCCCGCCCCAAAGGTAAAGCCCCTTGGGCGGCGGCGCAGGCCGCGCGAACAGCCCGGCAAACAAGCCGATCTTGCGCGTGGCATGGGCTTCTAACCACGCGCGCAGGTCTTCCAGCACGGGCAAGACCGCACGTTGCGCCGGATCAGCGCGCAGGCTGCCCTCGGCCACGCGGGCGTCGTAAATCTCGATCAAAGTCTGTCGCATGCAATAGTATACCGCGCCGGGCCGCCTGAGGCTACAGGCAAACCAGTGTCAGGAAATGGCCCGACACATCGGTCCAGCGGCCCGTGATCTCGCGCCCTGCCGGGATCACCCCGACATCCTGCCGGAACCGCGCCGAAAACTGCCCCGGTGCGATGGTCACGGCCACCGAGTCAAACCCCAGCATCTGCCGGGTGAGACCATATTGCGCCTTGTAAACCGCTTCCTTGGCCGAAAAGATCAGCTTGGCCTCGTGATCCGTCGCCTCGGCCTCCTCTGGCACCAAAACGCTGTCGCGCAGCTCAACGGGCAGGGCGATGGCGGGTTCAAGGTCCACCCCCATGGCACGGAAACGTCCGGCCACCGCAAGGCACAGCCGCTCGCTATGGGTGATCGAGCCTGCAACGCCCATCGGCCAGATCGGTGCTCGATCCGCCCCGGCAGGCAGCGGGCGCGCGGGCA